>NZ_JBEYVX010000036.1:0-64235 GCF_040644195.1 Streptomyces sp. NPDC047014
GGGCGGCGGGTCGGCGGGGGCGTGGCGCGCGGAGCCGTGCGCGGCGGGTACGGCCACCTCCACCCGGCCGACGGTCTCGTTGCCCCGGGTGAACAGGGGCCGTTCCTCGACCTTGCTGACGAACGTGCCCGCGCCGAGCAGTCCGACCGTGGCGAGCCGGGCCCAGCCGCGCGGGCGGCGGTGGCCCTCGAAGGAGGCGCCCAGTTCCACCTGGTAGCTGTAGAGGTCGGCGCCGTTCTGGAACATCAGGTGGTCGTGGGCGACCGCGACCGTGTTGCGGGTGGCCTTCTGGTCGGTACGGGCGTGCCGGACCCCGACCGTCGCACTGCCGGCCTGGCGCGGCAGCCCGGCCTCGGGCACCTTGTCGTGGTCGCGCGGCGAGACGCCCAGCTCGACACCGGCGGAGAGCGTGCTGGACGCCTGCTGTCCCTGGCCCGCGACCTCGGTGCCGATCACCGCGTTGCGCAGCGAGCGCTCGCTCATGGTGGTCTCGAACCGTCGGTCGGTGAGGCGCGCGGTGAGGATGAGCGTGTGGTGGCCGCGGCGCACCTTGCCGTCCTCGGTGAGGGTGACCGGGATGCCGGTGGTGGTCAGGTCGTCGAGGCTCTGCGCCAGGCTGGGCCGGTTCAGCGCCTCGCGCACCTGGCGGTCGTTGTGCAGCGCGGTCCGCATCCGGCCGTCGCCGTACCAGAAGGTGGCCAGCCGCGGGTGACGCAGCATCAGCGGCGGGACGAACAGCGAGGGGTACGCGCGGTGCAGCGTCTCCAGGACGGTGTCCGCGAAGGCCCGTACGGGGTCCTGGGGCGCGGGCTGCCCGGCATGGGCCGCGGGCTGCTGCCCCGCGGGCGCGGCGGGCAGCTGGGCCGGCGGACGGCTGGGCCGGAAGCCCTCGGCGCGGACCTGCCCGCTGAGGTGGACCGGGTCCTGCCGCTTGAGGTACCAGGGCACGGGCGGCTCGGCGTCGGGGTGGGGGCCCGTCCGGCCGGGCGTACGGCTGTCCCAGCCCGCGAGGCGCTGGGCGTCGCGGGTGGAGATCCAGTCCAGGCTGACCACCCGGACCGGGCGGGCCGCCGAGGGCGCTTCGCCGGCCCCGCGCACCATCAGGGTGCGTTCCACCCGGTAGAGCGCGACCGGGTGGTTGCGGACGCGGCCGGTGGTCTTGCGGGCCGCGTCGGTGCCGAGGTAGTGGCCCCGGCCGGTGGTGAGGTCCGCGCGGACCAGCGGGCCGCCCTGGACGCGCACGTCGGTCTCCGGGCCGACGAGGGTGTGGTGCGGCCCGGAGGTGACCTGGATGCCCAGGCGGGTGTCGCGGACGTGGCCGCGCTCGTTCTGGTAGGTGGTCTGGGTGAGGTCGCGCAGTTCCGCCTTGACCGACTCGGTGACCAGGGTGGCCCGGTGCGGCACCGAGCGCTCGACGACGAGGTGCCCGAGCGGATGCTGTCCGCTGCCCCGGGTCAGCTCGGGGCCGGTGACCGGTCCGGAGAGCCGGCCGAACAGGGCGAGCAGCCGGCCGGGCCGGACGTACGAGACCAGCGTGCGGTGTGCCGAACTTCCCGGCCGGACACCGGAGAGGGCGAGCGCGACGTCCTCCGGCGGGTCCACGAGGTGCAGGCCGGTGGTGTCGGTGATCCGCGACTCGACCCCGTCCGGGAAGGTGAGCGTCCTCGGTGCCCGCCGGGGGCCCGTGTAGGGCACGGTGAGGTCGTCGGGCAGCCGCCAGCTCAGCCCGTCGCGCATCGCGAACCGCGCGGTGTGCACCTGGGTCCGCTGCCAGCCGGGGGCTGCCGGGGTGGTCGTGCCGGCCGGGCCGGTGGTCCGGGGCGCCGTGGTGACGCGGTCCACGCGGACCCGGTAGTGGACGTCGTCCAGGTGCAGGTGGGAGCCCTCGTGGGCGCGCCACTCGGACTGGTTGTACGCCTGGGCGCCCTGCGTGTAGTCGGTGCGGCGGGTCCAGCCCAGCGACACGCCGATCTTCACCAGCCAGTTGAGCGGCGAGGTCAGGCTCGTGGCGGCGGCGATCCGGCGGCCGATGCCGACGCTGCGGCCGCCGCCCGTACCGGCCTGGCCGCGCCGCATGGTGTCCAGGCGTACGGTGCCGCCGTCCACGTCCGAGAAGCGCTCCCAGCGGTGGTACGGGATGGCCTCTACGGTCATCTCGTGGCCGACCCCGGACTTCTCCCGGCCCACGAAGCGCGCGCCGCGCGGGGCGGTGAAGGCACCGGGCTGCTCGGTCAGCAGGCGCAGCAGTTCCGCCTCGTCGAACTGGGCGCGCAGGCCCTTCGGCAGCTGGTCCAGGATCTGCCGGGCCACCTGCTCGGGCGAGCGCAGGGTGATCCGGCCCGGGCCGGTGAACAGTCCGGCCGGGTGACGGCGTGCGCTCCCGTCGGCGCGGCCGCCGGGGGTGCCGTCGCCGGGGTCGGCGTCCGGGCTGATGAGTACGGTGGGCAGCCGGGCGCCGTCCGCGAAGGTGACCGCCGACGGGACCGGGTCCGGCGGCGGGGCGTCCGGGCCGGTCAGCAGGCGTGCCGGGCGGTACCGCTCGAGCTGCGTCTCCAGCGGTACGGAATCGCTCCGCTCGGCGTCCTCGGTGGCGGGATCGCCGAGGTCGGTGATCCCGCCCATGCCGCGCAGCCACTCCCCGAAGGGGTCGGAGTCCTCCGGCGCCGGCGTGGTGACCGGGTCCGGTACGGGGGCGAGCGGGGCCGGGGCGGGGATCAGGGCGTCGTAGTGGCCGGTGCCGTCGTGGGCCAGGTGCAGGGAGCCGCCGCGGGCGCCCGGGTGCAGGGCGTCCACCCTGGTCCCGCCCTGCGACTGCGGATCGGACCGGACGAGGCGCAGGTCCAGGTCGAGCGTGTGCGCCAGCGCCTGCGGGAGCAGGCCGGCGAAGGGGGACGCCGCCAGGGCGGGGAGTTCGGCCGCCGCCGCGATCAGCTCCCCGGTGCCCAGCCGGCGTGCGTCGGCGGGGGTGGGCGCGATGTCGAGCAGGGGCGCGTAGCCGCTGTCCCGGAGGATCTTCTGCCAGGAGCCGGTATCCCCGTCGGTGACGACCGCCTGCGCGATCCGGTCCCAGTCCTGGGCGATCCGGGTCTGCTCCGCGGGGTCGTCCACACCCGCCGTGGCGGTCATCCGCAGGTCGTCCACCACGCTGAGGACCGGATCCGGGGCCGCCTCGGCCGCGGCGGCGGCGAGCTCGGACCCGGCGATCCGGTCGCGCAGCATGCGGCGCAGCCCGGCGATGTTCCGTGCGGCCCATGCGGGAGGTATGTCCTGGCTGCGGGCGCTGTCGAGCACCGCCCGGAAGAGGCTGTTCCCGTCGCCGGGGGTGTCCAGCCGCTGGAAGGCCACGCCGTCCGCCTGGACGGTGCCGCGCGCGCCGGAGTCGGGCCGGCTGAGGACGGTCAGGTCCTCGGCAAGGCTCTCCGGGCGGCTCGGCGCGGGTACCAGGTCGGGCCTGCGGCGGGCGAGTTCGGCGCTGTCCTCGGCGCTCAGGCCCAGCTCGGACAGGGGCAGCGGGGTCTGGGAGAGCGACCAGGTGATCCGCGCCGCGGGGGCGTAGCCGAGACCGTGTACGTCCTCGGGCGAGACCAGCGCGGTCGGCGGGAGTACGGGCGGCGGCGCGGGCAGCAGGGAGTCGAGCGGGGTGGCGGAGGTCGCGCCGGACGTGGTGCCGGGCAGGGCGGACAGGCGGGACTCGGCCGCCGCCCGCAGGAAGGCGGTGTACTGCTCGGCCGTGGGCTCGGCCTCCGGAGCGATGGTGGCGCCGCCCGTCGCGGCCTCCCGGCCGATGACCATACGGCGGAGCAGGTCCGGGCTCATCCGGCCGTCGCCGTACCGCGCCGCGGTGTCCGGGCTGAGCCAGCGCAGGCCGTCCACGAAGGCGAGACCGGCGAGCAGCTCCCGGTTCCCGGGCCGCTGTTCGGCGTCCGGGCCCAGCACCTCGCGCAGGGTGCGGATCTGCTGGAGCGTCCGGGCCAGGGCGAAGGCGTCGGCCGGTTCCGGCCCCGCGTGCAGGCCGGCGTCGCGGGCCAGCCCCTCCAGCTCCGCGCCACTGGGCTCGGGGGTGAAGAGCCGCCAGCCGCCCGGGCCGTCCGGGCCTTCGGTGAGCACCGCGCGGACGACGCCATCCCCGTCCAGGGCCGTTCCCACCTCGGTGGTCGGCGCGTACACCGGCCGGCCGGTCCGGTTCGCCACGTGCTGTGCCACGGGCAGCCCCGCCACCCGCGGCTGCCGTCCGGTCTCGCAGGAGAACAGCACCAGCGGCCGGTCCTGCTCGTCCTCCCCCGCCCAGGACTTGAGCACTTCGCCGAGCTGCACACCGCTGACCCGCACGGTGGGGTGCGCCTCGTCGTCGGTGCCGAGCGTGACGGTGCGGGAGGTGCCGTGCGCCGTGAAGTAGTCGGCGCCCCGCTCGGTGTCCGCGCCGGGGAGCGCGGCCGGCGGACCGGTGAAGACGGTACGGCGGACGGGCGGGCCGGCGACCGCTCCCGGCGCCGGGGCCGGGGGCGTGGTGGTGGTGCGTACGCCGCGGAAGGTGTCCTGGTCCAGCAGGGCGCGCCGGGCCGCGCTCTGCGTCGTACCGTCCTCGGCCGGGCCCTGCGAGATGGTCAGCGTCTGGACGGGGCGCCCCGGTTCCGGCCGTACGGCCGCCTTCGGCACCCAGCGCCGCAGTTGGGCGACGGGCACGGTGTGGCCGTCCAGGGTGGTGACGACCGGCTCGCCGGCGGGCCGCGTGACGAGCTGCCCGGTGGGCGGGGGTGTCGGAGAGGGTGTCGCGGAGGGCGTCGTCGCCGGGGAGCCGCCCGACTCCAGGTGCAGTGCGGTGGCCGGCTCCGTCCAGGGGCGGGACAGCGTGGCGTGCTTGGACAGGCCGGGCATGCCCGTGGCCCGGCCGCCCGGACCGGCTCCGTTGCCGGGCGGGTTCGGTACGACCTCCAGGACCAGCTTCGAGCGCGTGGCAGGGGCGGCGGGGGCCGGGGTGCTGTCGGCCGTCGCGGAGCTCTGGGTGGTGGGTACGGGTGACGGGGCGCGGCCGAGGGCGTCGGCGAGCGGCAGGAGCACGTCCGCGCCGGGGAACGCCGTGTCGGGGAACGCCGTGTCGGGGGTCTCCGCCGTCTCCTCCGGCGTCGCGGCGGGCGGCGGACCGGCGAGCGGGCGGACCCGGACCGGGGCGCCCGGCCCCTCGCGGGTCAGCTCGACGGCGGCACGCACCGGGCGCGCGGACCCGTCCGGCGTGACGGCCGGCCCGAGGACGACGGCCCGGTCGACCCCTGCCCCGTCCAGCAGTTCGGCGGCCTCCGGAGCCCCCTCCCCCGGCGGCGGCGTCTGCGAGACCACGATCGTCAGCGGCTGCGCCCCGGTGGGGGCGGGAGGGCCGACGGGGGCGGGAGCGGTCTTCACGTCGACCGGGCTGCGGCCGTCACGGCCGTCGCGTACGTCACCGCTGTCGGCGTAGGAGCCGGTGGTGCTCACCTTCGGCGGTGCCGCGGTGGTGTCGGGAGCCGGAGTGGGGGCGCCCTCGACCGGGGGCGGCGTGCTCTCGGATCCGGCCCGGTCGCCTGCCTGCTCGACCGAGGCGGCTTCCGGGGAGGAGCTGGTCTCCGGCGCCGTGCCTTCCGGGGTACGGGCGCCCTGGGGCTGCGTGCCGGAGGGCGTCGGCGTGCCCGTGGCCTGGGGAGCGCCGCCCGGCCGGACACCGGTGCCGCTGTTCGTGCCCGTGCCGGACGCGGCCGGCTGGGCGGGGCCGTGCGAGGTGACGGGGGCGCCCGTTCCCTGCTCGGGCGCCGCGACCGTGGGGCCGCCGTGCTGGGTCGCGCCGTCCGGAGAGGTACGGACGCTGTTCCCGTCCGAGCTCGTGACGTCGTTCTCCGGGGCGTTCTGGACGCCGTCCCCGGGCGCGTTGCGGACGCCGCTCTCGGAGGAGTTCTGGACTTCGTTCTCCGGGGCGTTCTGGACGCCGTCCCCGGGGGAGTTCTCGACGCCGTTCTCGGCCGAGTTCCTGACGCCGTCCCCGGGGGAGTTCTGGACCGCGTTCCCGGGAGCGTTCACACCCGCGTTCCCCGGGGCGTTCCCGAGGGCGTTCCCCTGCGGATTCCCCAGGGCGTTCCCCTGCGGGTTCCCCAGGGCGTCCGACGGCGTGGTCAGGGCGGTGTCCACCGTGACGGGGGTGCCCAGGCCCTCCAGGGCGCGGCGTACCGCGTCGGTGTCGACCTCGGCGGCGGGGCTGTTGCCGGCGGGCACCACGCGGATCTCGGGCCGCTGCGACAGATCACTGTGCAGGCTGTCGCGTACGCCGATCTCGGCGCTGCCGGGCGCCTGGGACCCGCGCAGCGCGGCGAGGTCGCGCAGGGCCTGCTCGCGGACCTCGGCGGGACCCTGGTGGACCTGCTGCCACAGCTCGGTCTCGGCGGCGGTCACGGGCAGCGTGCCCGGGGTGTAGGGCGGCGGGGCCGGCGTGGTGTACGGCGGCGTGCTCCCGGCCAAGGAGGGCGGGGGCGACTGGATCCCGGTGACACCGCTCTGGCCGGTGCTCTGCTGGGCGGGGGGCGCGGACGAGGTGAGGACGGAGCCGGCGCCGCCCGGGGCGTCCGTGCGCGAGGGGCCGTCCGCGTGGTCGGAGCCGTCGGTGTCGCTGCTGCGCGAGCGCGTGGAGTCGGCGGACTCCCGGGGGCCGGAGCCGATGTCACCGCCCGAGACGGTGGGCGGCTGGCTGCGCAACCTCTCGATGAGGTTGCGCAGTTCGGCTCCGCTGTTCACGGCGGCGCTGGAGAGGGTGGCCTCGACCTGGCTGCTGAGGCCCGCACCGAGGAAGGTGGACCAGCTGGTGGACCAGTCGCCCTCGAAGGCGCCCTTGATCAGGATTTCGGCCAGGGCCTCGCCGAGACCGGCGGCGAGGAAGTCGGCCGTCCCCTTGAGCGCGTAGTGCCCGGCCAGGGCACCGGGGCGGTCGGCGTTGTGGCGCAGGATCTGGTTGTTCCGCCACAGGTTGGGGTTGTTCTTGAAGGCCAGCGGGTTGAAGCGGAAGGTGAACGGGTTGTTCGCGAGGGAGGGGTTGTTCGCGTTCGGTCCGGGGCTGTTCCTCGGGGTGTTGTCCCGGTGGGGACCGCCCGCGCCGGGGCCGGGATCCGGCTTGGAGTTCGGGCCGCCGGTCTTGAACTCGGGCTTCGGGGTGTTGCGCAGGTCGGGGTTGTTCTTGAAGCGGAGGTCCGGGCCGTTCTTGAGGAAGTTGTTGTCGTAGCTCCGGACGAGCCTCTTCGCGAAGTCGTCGAAGATGCTGGTGAGGAAGCCCGCGGCGGCGCCGAACGCCGCGGACTTGAGGATGTCGTCGATGTCGAAGCCGTCGGGCCGGCGGCCGTCCGGGGCGAAGTTCATCATGGCCAGCCGCACCGCGAAGGTGGTGAACGCCTCGGCGAACGCCTCGGTCAGCGCGGGGGCCAGGTGCAGCCGCTGGAGCAGGTGGCTGAGCTGGGTGAGGATCATGAACCGGCTGCGCAGCTTGGCCATCATGATCTGGCTGGCCGAGGCGCCTCCGGTGAAGAAGGACATGGCCAGGTAGATGGCGATCTCGATGAGGAGCCGGATGACCTCGGCGATGACCTGCCACTTGGACTCCATGATGTCCATGGACGTCTTGCGCCGGCCCTCGGCGATCTTCTCCAGCTGCTCGGCGAAGGTGCGCAGGTAGTTCTTGCCGCCGTCGTCCACGAGCGTGCCCATCGCTCTGGCATAGGACTTGGCCAGGTCGTCCGGCATGGACTCGGCGATGTCGTGGATCGACTTGTCGATCAGCGACGCGACCTTGTCGAGCTTCCTGCCCAGGCCGGAGTAGGGCAGGCGGCTCTCGAAGGCGAGGTCCTCGTCGGCGTCGATGAGCTTCTCCCCGGTGAGGATGAAGATCATCGCGTTGACCTCGGGTGAGGCCATCATGCTCATCGCGGGCCGCCTTGCGGGCCGTGCGGGCATGCCGGGGCGGCCGCTCCCGGAAGGGGGTGGGAGCGGCCGGCGGTGCGGAGGTCAGCGGCGCCCATGCCTGCCCGGGCCGGTGCCGAGTCCATCGGTCTCGATGCGGCTGTTGCCCTGCTCGATTCCCTCGATGTTGCGGTCGCGCGTGTCCTTCATCATCCGGACCTGGCTGACCGTGGCATCGGTGATGCCCACCACCGCGTCCCGCAGGGACAGCATGGTGTCCTTGGTGGTCTGCCGCTCCTTCTGCTCCTGCGGCTTGGCCTTCTCCGCGAACTCGCCCTCGTTGCCGGGCCAGTTCACGGTGGCGCTGACCTCGTCCAGGAACTCCTCCGTCATGGACCTGGTCAGGGAGGCGATCTCCTCCAGCTGCCCGGCCAGGGCCTCGATGCGCTGCGGGTCGACGTAATAGCGCTCTCCCACGGTCAGTCCTCCCCGTCCTCGCCGATCGCGTCCCGCCAGGCGGCGGCGGGCCGGCCGCCGCGCGCCGTGTCCTCGTCGTCCGGGCCCAGTACCTCGGGGCCGAAGATCTTGCCCCAGTCCAGTTCGAAGCCCTTGAGCTCCGGCAGGTCGCTGCTGGGTTCGGCGAAGGGGGCCAGCGCCTTCATCACATGCCGGTTCATCTTCACGCGTGCCGCGCTCGCCGCCTCCAGGACGCTGGCGGCCAGCTCCTGGGGCGACATGTCGCGGTACTTGTTCTCCAGGAACTCGATCCCGGTCAGCTCCCCCTGCGGGCCGGCGGTGGCACGGACCGCGCGGTCGGAGGAGACCGCCGCGAAGGAGGCCGCCCGCAGCTCGCGCTCGGTGCGGGCGATTCCCTCCTGCGCCGCCTGGAGTTCGGCCATGGCCTTCTCCAGACGCTTCTCCAGCGGTTCCGTCACGCCCGCTCCCCTTCGTCCTCGCTGTGTGTCCACGTCCGGACCGCGGGTCCGTGCGTACGGTCCCGGTCCGCGATCCGCCGACTCCTGTGCTGATTCTGCCTGGTGGGGCCGCGGAGGCCGCGGCCGGGTCGGTTCCTGCCGCGCGGTGCGGCCGCACCGCGCCGGGTGGTGCTCACCGGCCGATGACGGCAGGGGTGCCGCCCTCCTCGGTGCCCCACACGTCCGCGTCCTCCTCCAGGTAGTCGGCGGAACTGGTGGTCCTGCGGCCCGGCTCCGGCTCCTCCTCGGCGGACTCGCCGCCGGTGGTCGCCACCCGGGAGGCCGGGGCCAGGAAGGTGTCGCTGTCCTCCTGCCGGTTCCACGGGCTGCGGCGGCGACGGTTGCGGCGTTCGCTCTCCTCCGCCGCGTCCACGAGGACGGCGCGCACGCGCTCGCCGTTGCCCTTGTCGCCGCCTCCGGCCCCGCCCATACCGCCGCCCATGGGCATACCGGGGCTGCCGGGGGCACCCGGCGCTCCGGGGCCCCCGCCCGGGGCGGCGGGCGGGAACGCGGAGCCCGCGCTGCCCGCGGAGCCGCCGGACAGCGGGGCGGCCGTACCGGTACCGGTCAGGACGGAGTCCGTCCCGGAGAGGCCACCGCCGGCGGAGAGGCCGCCGGAGCCGGAGAGGCCACCGCCGGAGGCACCGGCGGTCAACTGTGCGCCGGGGAGGTGCAGTTCCGAGGCGGGCAGGCTCCGGCTGGTGGTGCCGTCGGTGCCGGGCCCGTTCAGACCGCGCAGCTCGTCGAGGACGTCGAGACCGTGGGTACGGGGGTTGCCGGCCCGGGAGTTGAGGTCGTTCAGGTTCACCGTCTCCGTCCGGCCCTGCGCGTCGGTGACGGTGGCGATGCCGGTCTCCGGGTCGATGATCTCAGAGCTGCCGTCCGGGTGGGTGGTGCTCAGCCTGCCGTTGTCCAGGACGGTGGTGGAGCCGTCCGGATTGTTCACCCGCGCTCCGTGGGTGAGATCGGTGGTCACGCTGGAGCCGTTCGCGTCGGTGCTGGTCAGTATCCCGGTGGCCGGGTCGAGGACCGACTTGCTGCCGTCGGGGAACGTGGTGGTGAGGCCGTCGGATCCGAGGGCGATGTGCCCGCCGGACGAGGTCTGCAGGCCGAGCCGGTCCGTGTTGAGGCCGCCCAGGTCACCGATCGACTCGGTGGGCAGGTCCGTGTTGATGTCGCCGAGATTCCCCAGGTCATGCGTTCCCCTGGGGCCGTTGAGGCTGCCGAGGTCGCCGAGGTTCCGGGTGCTGCTGGTGCCGTCGGGGTTGGTGATGGTGACCTGGCCGGTGGCCGGGTCCACGGTCTGGACGGTGCCGTCCGGGAAGGTGGTGACCGGCCTGCCGTCCTTGCCGAGCGAGGTGACCGACCCGTCCGGGTTGGTCAGCCGGGCGCCGTCGCCCAGGTCCTGCTTGGTGATGCTGCCGTCCGGGTGCGTGGTGGTGACCACCCCGGTCTTCGGGTCGAGGGTGCTGTGGCTGCCGTCCGGGAAGTCGGTGGTGAGCTTGCCGTCGGTGAGCCGGGTGGAGCCGCCGGTCGGGGTGGTGAGCGGGCCGTCGGCGCCGCGGTTGAGATCGCCGAGGCTGCCGAGGTTCCGGGTGATCGCCTCGTTGGCGTCGTTGGCTGCCTTGTTCGCCGCGCCAGGACCCGTGTTGAGCCCGCCGGGGCCGGCCAGGCTCGGTACGGCCGGGGCCTGGTTGTCCCCGCCCGGGCCGTTCACGTCGCCCAGGTCGCCGAGGTTCCGGGTGACGGCGCTGTTCACATCACCGAGCGGACCGAGGCTCTCGGTGACCGGGAGCTTCACGTCCGGCATCCCGTCGAGCCCGTCGACACCACCGAGGTCGGGGAGCTTCCGGTCCCCCAGCGCCTTCGGGTCGTTGAGGTCGCCGAGGCCCTTCTCCATGGCCTTGCGCTGCTCCTCGGCCTCGCGCTTGGCCTCGTCCTGCTCGCGCTTCTGTTCCTCGCGCAACTCGTCCTGGTACTTACGGTCCTCGTCGCGCTGCTTGTTCTGCTCGTTGCGCAGGTCCCCCTGGAGACGCTTGGCCTCGTCCTGCTCGCGCTTCTGTTCCTCGCGCAACTCGTCCTGGTACTTACGGTCTTCCTCGCGCTGCTTGTTCTGCTCCTCGCGCAGCTTCTCCTGGTACTTGCGGTCCTCTTCGCGCTGCTTGTTCTGCTCGTTGCGCAGGTCGTCCTGGTACTTGCGGTTCTCCTCGTTCTGCTGGTTGAGCTTCTTCTCCTCCTCCTTGCGCTTCTTCTTCTCGTACTCCTCCGAAGCCGTGCGGGTCGACTTCGGCTTGGGTATGTTGCCGGAGAAGTCCTTGCCCAGTTCCAGGAAGTGGTTGTTCAGCGCCGACTGCACCTGCGCGGCGGGCTTCCCCAGGTACTCGTCGACGCCCTGGGTCCAGATCTTGACCGCCTTGTCGCCGACCTTCGCCCAGTTCGCGATGTCGGAGAGGTCGCCGTACTCGGGGTGCTCCTGGGTGTAGCCGGTCTGCGGGCTGTGGCGGACGGTCGTGATGCCCCGGCCGTAGCCGTGGACCTTGATGTCGGTCTTGGCGACGTTGTTGGCGTCCACCCACTGGGCCAGTTCGTCCAGGACGTAGCGCAGCACCTGGTGCGGGTCGTAGTAGGGGGACTTGGCCCATTTCAGCCAGGCGTCCAGCAGCTGGGTCGCGGAGTCCTCCAGGTACTTGCGGCCCAGCGACAGGGCACGCGAGTACACCGTGGCGCCGGTGCCGGTCTGGTTCCCGGAGCCCGCGGTCTCGTTGAAGGTCTCGACGTAGTTGTCGTAGTTCTCGCGGATCTTCTTCACGAGGCCGCGGAAGACATCGGCGGCCTCGCCCTTCCAGCTCGCGTCGTCCCGGCCGAAACGGTCCTCCCAGTCCTTGAGCACCACGGCGTGGTCCTTGAAGAACTTGGCCGCGAAGTCGAAGGACGCTCCCGTGGTGTCGAAGGACTTGAGGTCCACGACATCGGGGCCCGGCACGCCCAGGTTGCTGAACCGGGCGTGCTGGCTGCTGCCGCCCAGCAGGCCGAGGAGCGCCGCGCGCGGCCCGTTCATGTACCGGGCCAGCGGGATGGTGCTCATCTTGGCCTTGTTGTAGTCCGTGAACTCGTTGCCCTCGCGGACCTGCGCGTCATGGACGTTGTCGGACCCCGGTCCGGCGAAGATGACCTCCTCACCGGATTTCACCCGGCCCTCGAAGACGATCCGGGCCTGCATGATCGACTGCTTCTTGCCGCTGTCGAAGAACCAGATGTCGTAGTCTTCGCCCTTGTTCCGCAGGAAACCGGAGTCCTTCACGAGCAGGCCGAGACCGCGCTCCTTGATGTCCATCCGGAAGAGCTTGCCGCCGTGGTCGGACTTGAGCTTGTCGAAGACGGTGTTGCGGTCCGGCACGGGATAGCCGGTGATGTGGGTGACCAGGGTGGCCCAGGTGTCGCCCGGTGAGTCGCCGGCCTTGTCGAACTTGTTGAGGTTCTCGCCGGATTTGGGATCGTACCGGTCGGCCACCGGGCGCCCTTTCTGGTCGTCTGTCGTACGTGTCCGGTGCGGCGGCGCCGGCTCAGGTCTTCTTCTCGCCCGATGACCCGCTGGTGAAGGTGTCCACCTCGTCGAAGGTCTGCAGCAGTGTCTGCGCGTCGATCGCGTCGAGGTTCTTTTCCTTGGTCTTGTTGGCCTCGTCGATGGTCTCGGTGAGAGCTTCCTTGAGCTCCTTGAAGAGATCCATCTGGTCGCCGAGCAGCTTGTCGATGGCCACCGCGGCGGCACGGACCTCCGCGATCAGCTTCGGCCCCGAGACCAGGGGTTCGGTGACCATCTTGCCGATGCGCAGGAGCTGCTTGTCCTGGGCCAGGTTCTCCGGGGTGGTGTGGCCGTCCATGAGGTCGCCGAGGGGCCGGATGCTGGACCCGTCGCCGTCCTCGCGGTGCTTCTTCGCCGCCGTGTAGACCGGCTGCACCTCGTGGTCCCGGAAGTTCTCCATCTGCTTGAGGTCGAAATGCCTGACGTCGGCCTTCTCATCGGCCATGGGACGTCCTCCTGCCGCTCGGTGCCGGACGAGGATACGGGGTGGCCGGGGCGGGTGCCCCGGCCGTCATCCGCGGGGGCGGGCGCTAACGGGCGCGCACGTTGCCCCAGTTGTCGGCGCTCTTGCGCTCGTCACGCGAGTGGTTGTCGTGGATGCTCTGGACCAGCTCGCCGCTGTCTCCGAGGAGCAGCGCCATGTTCTTGGTGGCCTGGTCCCACTCCGCCTGGACCCCGCGGTACATCTGCTGGTCATCACCCTCCCAGGAGGCGATGAGCGGCTTGAGCTCGTCCTCCAGGTTGTTGAGGGTCGTGATGATCTGCTGGGTCTGGTCCTTCAGCTCTTCGATCGCGTGCCGGACCGTGGCGTACTGCACGTCGATGATGCCGTCGGCCATGACAGCTCCTCTCGGGTGGCCGGGCACGGGGGCCCGGGAAGCTCACTGGTTCCGGCCCTCCCCGGACGGAGGGGCCGACGCCGCGGGGTGGGTCAGCGCAGCGCGTCGAAGACGCCCTGGCTGGTCTTGCTGTTGAGGACCTCGGTCAGGTCCTGGTTCTCCTTGGCGAGGCGGTCGGCCGAGGTGACGTTCTCCTGGAGCGCGTCGACCATCTTGCTGATCTGGACGACGACCTTCTGCGCCTCGGCGTTCCAGCTGCGGAAAAGTTTCAGCAGGGCCTGGCCCTCGTCACCGCCGACGCCCGAACGCGCGGCGATCTCGGCGACGTTGTTCTGGACCTTCTCGACCGCGCTGCGGGCCGACTCCAGAGAGGAGACGCCCCCCAAGCCCTTGGCATAATCCGCTTTCCTCGCGGCAGTGTCCGCCATGTCGCGCTCCCTTCGTTTCACCGATCTTGGTGCGTCGCTGCCGCCGAGGCTATGGAGGCCCCGGGTCCGGTGCAACGCATGTGAGGAAGATCTGAGCTTAGATCAGTTCCACATCGTCCTTGTAACGCACATGAGTTGGCCGGTGCTTTGGCTGAAAAGCAGCGCACCGGCCGCCTCCGGGCGGGGTCCGGCGGGGCATCAACCGCCGTCCTTACCGCCCTCTGTCTTCGGCGCCTCGGTACCGCACGCCGGAGCCGTCACCTTCGGCTTGGCCGCGCCGGTGGCGGCGGCCGGATCCAGGTCCGCGCCGGTCGGCAGGGCCGCGAGCAGCGGTGCGGGGACCGAGCCGATGTCCTTGGGCGCGTACCCGAGCGCCGCCAGCGCGTCCTTGCCGGAAAGGCTGTATTTCACGCCGTTGTCCGCCACCAGGTAGGTGGTTCCGGCATGCGCGGCGCCGCTCGCGTGCAGCGCCCGCACCAGGGTTCCGCGTCCCGGCCGTACGACCGTGGCGTCCGTGGTGACGCAGGCCGGGCTCAGCGGCGCGGCGGTGCCCTCCGACACCACGACGGGGGCCAGCCGGGCCAGCGGGACCAGCACCGAGGTGATCCGGGTGCCGCCGTCGTCGCCGTCGACCTGCGCGCAGAGCGCGCTGCCCCGGGGTACGGGCTGGGGCCGGGGCGGGGCGTCCGGCAGCTCCGCGGATCCGGCCGGGCCCGCGTCCTTGGCCTGATGTGTGCGCAGCGCGTCCGCGCCGAGTACGCGCGCCTCGGGCGAACGACCCTGGTACGCGTCCTTCTGCGTGGCCGGGTCCCCCAGCACCAGGGCGGCGCCGAGCGCGGTGACCGGGACCAAGCCGCCCTTCTGGAGCAGGTGGTAGCTGCTGCCGCCGCCGGGCACGGTGACCTTGAACAGCTGGCCGATACGGCTGGCTTCGCCACCGAGCGCCGGGCCGGGCTCTCCGCGCCCCGGGACGGCGGGGGGCTTCAGCGCGGGGCCGGGGGCCAGCGCGTCGAGGAAGGCCGCCGACACCGGCATCGGCCGCTCGGACCCGTAGCCGAGGGCGCCCGCGGCGGCGGAGGCGGCGTCCAGCGGCAGCCTGCTGCCCCGCCACACCAGGTACGTGGTGCGGTCCGGGCCGATCACCAGCACCCCGCGGTCGCCTTCGACACCGCGGGCGTCCACCGGTGCCCCGGCGACCACCGTGGTGGCCCCCGGCCGGTTCACCCCCGTGGCCGGCCCGGTACCCGAGGTGCTGGCCAGGGCGCCGTCCGGGCCGGTGACGCACATGTGCCAGGCCCCGTCGTCCAGCCGGCCGGCGGCGGGCACCGCGTCCGGCGCGCCGGGTATACCGACCGGGGTGCCGACGGGGACGTCCCGCAGCGAGGCGGTGGAGACGTCCGCGGCCGCGAGGTCGGAGCCGCCGATCAGGCGGGCCGAGGCGTAGTTGCGCACCGGGTGCAGGACCCCGTCGGTACCGGTCCACAGATAGCGGGCACCGGTGTCGCGGTTGACCACCAGGTGCTGGCCCTGCCGCCAGCCGTCGTTGCCCCCGGGGCGCAGCAGCCCGTAGACGAGGGCGACCGCACCGATCAGGACGGACACCAGGACGCCGAAGACCACGCCCCGGGTGGTGCGGCCCAGCGGGCTCTCCGGGGCGTCCGGGTCGGCGGCCAGCAGGCCGGAACTCAGCCTGCCCATCATGAAACTGTGGGCGTGTACCTGGTCGCGTTTGGACTGCACAGCCTCTCCTCAACTCGTTCCGCAGGGTCCTGGCGTGGGGGGCGTGCTCAGCCGAACAGGCCGCGCAGGTAGCCGAAGAGACCGGCCACCCACAGGGTCAGCGGGAGCAGCGCGACGGCGAGGCCGGTGTGTGCCAGCTCGGCCGTGCGGCCCCAGTACGGGAGCACGCGGCGGCCGGGCAGCGTCCACGAGGCGGTCACCAGCGCGGCCGCGGCGGCGAGCAGCACCGCGAAGACCACCAGGCGTCCGTCGCCGTCGCTGTCCACCGCCCAGGCGCGGGCGAGCAGCAGCAGCCCCGCGATGCCGGGCACCGCCAGGGTCAGCCGCTGTCCGATGTGCACCAGGCCCCGGCCGTGCAGGAGGAGCAGCAGGCTCAGCGTCAGCGCGGTCAGCACCTCGGCCGTGCCCCGGTGCTCGGCGAGGACGATCAGGGCGGCCGTGCAGATGGTGCCGGTGGCGGCGAACAGCGCGGTGACCCAGCGCCCGGCCAGTTCGGTGCGCTCCGCGACCTCGTCGCCCGCGTAGGGGTCGATGCCCTCCTGGAGCTGGGCGGCGGAGGACGGCAGCGCGGGCATCCGCATCCCGGCCAGGGTGAAGGCGAACGGTGCCACCGCCGCGGCGGCGAGCGCGACGGCCGTGGCCACCAGCGCCGAGGCCGCCGACGCGCCCAGGCCCGCGTACCCCATCAGGGCCCCGGCGATCGCGGTGGCCGCGCAGACCACGGCGGTGGCCAGCAGCGCCGGGGCGGCGACCGCGGTGGCGGCGAGCGCGATGACCGCCCCGCCCGCGCCCGCGGTACCGGCGGCGAGCAGCCGCGCACCCACGACCTGCGCCGCGTCCGGGCCGCTCAGGTCGCCGCCGGGCAGCACCCAGCCGGCCAGCGCCAGGCACGGGGCGACCAGCAGGCCGAGCGCGGTCGCGGAGAGGCGGTCCCCGACGGCGCGGCTGGCCGAACCGGCGCCCGCGAGCAGCAGCAGTCCGGCCACGGACGCGCAGGCGGCCCGGACGGAGCCGGAGCCGGACACCCCCGGCCGGAAGACCAGCGCGAGCGCGGCCACCACGGCCGCGGCCGAGGTGCCCACCAGCAGGGCGCGGGCCGCCCCGGGATGCCAGGTGTGCAACCGCCTGCGGGCGGTGTCGGCTATCCCGTCCACCAGGTCGTCGAGGCGCGCCGCGGGCAGTGCCTCGGTGTGGGGCCGCAGGTAGAGCACGGCGCCGTCGGCCAGCCCGGCCCCGGCCAGCGTGGACTCCTCGTCGAGCGGCGCGTCACCGAGCCGCTGGAGCACCCAGCCGGCATGGTCCAGTCCGGCCTCCTCGGCCTCCTCGCCGACGTACCGCAGCAAGGTGGGCAGCAGATCGGCGACGGGCACATCGGCCGGGACCGCCAGATCGACGGAAACGCTCGGCGCACGTACGGTCAGGCGGCACGATTCGGCCACCGCATGATCAGTCATCAACTGAACTCTTGTTCTTCCGTGGTGGCTTCGACAGGAGGACGCTCCTCCTGAACGGGATCAGCGAAAGGTATCGAAGCTTCCCGTGGCGGGAACCTGTCCCCCGGGACGGGGAGTTCCTCGGCCGCGCACCAGGTGAGAGCCACCCCGCGTGGACAGGTCGCGTCCCGTGAATGCAGACTACTGCCTGCGGCCACCGTGTCGTGCTGGGGACCGGACTCCGCATCCGGGATACAGCTGACCATCGTTGAAGTCGACCGTCCCCCGCTCCTGCCGCCCCTGCTCGGACCGTTCGCCCGGTGTCCCCCGCGTCACGCGGGACCGGAGCGTCGGCAGGGTGCGGATCCCCGCCCCGCCGGGTGCGCCGGTGTCGTGTACGGGCCGGACGACAGTGACCGGAGGTTTTTCCTTGAGCGTGGTGCTGTTTCGCCGGCCGGCCCGCAGGCGCGGACCGCAGATGCCCGAAGGGCAGTTGACCCTCCAGGAGCCACCGGTCCTCGCGGAGACCGTGCCGGACACCTCGGCGATCTGGACCTATCTGCCGATGGCACTGATGTCGGTGTCCATGATGCTCATGTTCCTGCGGCCCGGCGGCGGGAACAGCGTCTTCATGTATCTGGCGATGGGCGTCATGGCGCTCTCCGCCGCCGCCATGCTGCTCGGACAGCTGATGCGCCGCTCCAGCGAACGCAAGCAGCGCCTTCGCGGTGAACGCCGCGACTACCTGCGATACTTGGCGCAGGTCCGCAAGCGGGTCCGGACCGCCATCGCGGAGCAGCAGCGGGCGCTCGCCTGGCGCCACCCCGAGCCCTCCTCGCTGCGCGCGCTGGCCCGTACCTCGCGGCTGTGGGAACGCCGCCCGGCCGACGAGGACTTCGGCGAGGTCCGCCTCGCCGTCGGCGAACAGCAGCTCGCCCTGGCCCTGGACCCGGTGTCCACCCGCCCGGTGGAAGACCTCGAACCGCTCTGCGCGCACGCCCTGCGCCGCTTCATCCGCGCCTACTCCACGATCCCCGAGCAGCCTCTCGGCCTCTACCTGCGCTCCTCGGCCCGGGTCCTGGTCCGCGAGGACATACCCGGCGAGGACGAGAACTCCCCCGGCGGCACCGGGGGCCTGCCCGGCGGCACCGAGGGTCTGGCCGGCGGTGACCCCGCCGCCGCGGTACGCGACCTGGTGCGCGCCGTGCTCGGACAGCTCGCGGTGTTCCACGCCCCCGAGGAACTGTGGCTCGCCCTGTGCGTCAGCGACGAGCGGCGGCCCGACTGGGAGTGGGCCAAGTGGCTGCCGCACGTACTGGACCCCTACGAGGAGGACGGCGCCGGCCAGGCCCGCCGGATCACCGCCGATCTCAACGAGCTCGACGACCTGCTCGGCGCCGAGTTCGCCGAGCGCCCCGGATTCGACCCCGACGCCCGGCCCGGCCGCGACGAGCCCTACACGGTCGTGGTCCTGGACGGCGTCACCGTGCCCGAGGGCCACCGCTGGGAAGGGCACGGCTACCGCAACGCCCTGGTCATCGACATCTCCGGGGCGCTGCGCTGGCGACCTGGCCGCAATACGCTGCGGCTCACCGTCGCGCCCGGCCGGGTGAGCCTGGTGCGTACCGACGCCAGCCGCAAGGAGCGCTCCGTACCGCTCGGCACCCCCGACCGGCTGGGCCCGCGCGGCGCGGAGTCCCTGGCCAGGCAGCTCACCGCCCGCCGGATGACGCTGGGTACCGACCGGGGCCAGCCGCTGGACGCCGACGTGGAACTGACCACCCTGCTCGGCATCCCCGATCTGCACCGGCACGACCCCGCCACCCTCTTCGGGCGGCACACCGGCCCCTCCCGGCTGCGGGTGCCGATCGCGGTCGGCGTGGACGGCCGGCCGGTCGCGCTCGACATCAAGGAATCCGCCCAGGGGGGCATGGGGCCGCACGGCATGCTCATCGGCGCCACCGGCTCCGGCAAGAGCGAGCTCCTGCGCACCCTCGTCCTGGGCCTCGCCCTGACGAACTCCTCCGAGACGCTGAACTTCGTCCTGGTCGACTTCAAGGGCGGCGCCACTTTCCTCGGCCTGGAGGAACTGCCGCACACCTCCGCCGTCATCACCAACCTCTCCGAGGAAGTCGCGCTGGTGGAGCGCATGCAGGACGCCCTGCACGGCGAACTCATCCGCCGCCAGGAGCTGCTGCGCGCCGCCGGCAACTACACCTCGGCCCTGGACTACGAGCGGGCGCGGGCCGCCGGGGCGGATCTCGCCCCGCTGCCGAGCCTGTTCGTGGTGGTGGACGAGTTCAGCGAGCTGCTGTCCACGCACCGGGAGTTCATGGACCTGTTCGTGATGATCGGCCGTCTCGGCCGCTCCCTGGGGGTGCACCTGCTGCTCGCCTCGCAGCGCCTGGACGAGGGCCGCATGCACCAGCTGGAGAGCCACCTCTCGTACCGCATCGGTCTGCGCACCTTCTCCGCGATGGAGAGCCGGGGCGTGCTCGGCGTACCGGACGCGTACGAGCTGCCGGCCCAGCCCGGCAGCGGCTACCTGAAATCCGGCGTGGAGCCCCTGACCCGTTTTCGCGCCGCCTACTCGTCGGGCACCTACCGGCGCCGTACGGGTGCGGTGGTGCAGGCCCGGGTGGCCAGCCAGGTGGTGCCGTGGAGCAGCGGCTGGGTGGTGCCCCGCACTCTGGAGGCCGCGCCCGAGCCGCAGCCGGAAACCGAGGAGACCGGTGACGAGGAGGCCCTGCTCGACGTGGCCCTCGACCGGCTGCGCGACTCCGGGCCCGCCGCCCACCAGGTGTGGCTGCCGCCGCTGGACGAGCCCTCACCGCTGGACGTGCTGCTGCCCGGTATCGCCCCCGACCCCCGGCGCGGCCTGACCGCCGCCGGCTGGTCCGGCACCGGCCGGCTGCGGGTGCCGGTCGGCCTGGTGGACAAGCCCTTCGAGCAGCGGCGCGACCCGCTGGTCGTGGACCTCTCCGGGGCAGGCGGCCATGTCGCCGTCGCGGGCGGGTCGCAGAGCGGCAAGTCCACCCTCGCCCGTACGCTGATCGCCGCCCTCGCCCTCACCCACACCCCCGCCGAGGTGCAGTTCTACTGCCTCGACTTCGGCGGTGGCGGTCTGTCCCAGCTCGGGGCGCTCCCGCACGTGGGCGGCGTCGCCGCGCGCCTCAACCCGGAGCGGGTGCACCGGACCGTCTCGGAAGTGATGTCACTGCTCGCCCGCCGGGAGCAGTTCTTCGTCGACCACACCCTGGACTCCATGCAGTCCTACCGCCGCCGCCGGGCCGCCGGGGAGTTCCCCGACGAGCCGTTCGGCGACGTGTTCATGGTGGTCGACGGCTGGTCCACGGTCCGCCAGGACTACGACGACCTGATCCCGAAGTTCAACGAACTCGCCGCCCGGGGCCTCAACTACGGCATCCACCTGCTCATCACCACCACCCGCTGGGTGGAGCTGTCCGCCCAGGTCCGCGATCAGGCCGCCACCCGGCTCGAACTGCGGATGGGCGATCCGATGGACTCCGAGATCGACACCCGCAAGGCCCGCTCGGTGCCGCGCAGCGGCGGTCGCGGCATCACCTCCGACAGCAAGATGCACTTCCTCGCCGGCCTGCCGCGCCTGGACGGCAGCGCCTCCCTCGAGGACCTGGGCGACGGTGTCAGCCACCTGGTCTCCGAGGTCGCCCGGCACTGGCCCGGCCCGGCGGCCCCGCAGGTCCGCATGCTGCCGCACCGGCTCCCGCTCTCCGAACTGCCCGCGCCCCAGCCCACCGAGGGCGGCGGCATGCGGCTGCCGCTCGGTATCGACCAGGACGCCCTGGAGCCGGTCTGGCACGATTTCAGCCGCACCCCGCACCTGATCGTGGTCGGTGACACCGAGAGCGGCAAGACGAACCTGCTGCGCCGCATCACCCAGGGCATCACCACCCGCTACACCCCGGACGAGGCGAAGATCATCGCGGTGGACTACCGCCGTACGCTGGTGGACGCCATCCCCGAGGAGTACCGCATCGGGCACGTGATCTCCCTGGACAACCTGAAGGAGACCATCGACGGCGCGGCCCGTGCGCTCAAGACCCGCGTCCCCGGGGCGGACATCGCCCCCGGACGCATGCGCCAGTGCGACTGGTGGACCGGCCCGCGCCTGTTCCTCCTGGTCGACGACTACGACATGGTCTCCAGCAACTCCTTCCAGAGTCCCTTCGAGCCGCTTTTCGAGAGTCTGACCCTCGGCTTCGAGATGGGTCTGCACCTGATCGTCGCCCGCAGCGCCATGGGCGCCGGCCGAGGGCTCAGCGACGGCCTCATCCGCCGCCTGGACGAGGCCAACAACCCCGCCGTGCTCCTGTCCTGCCCGCCCACGGAAGGCCGTCTGTTCGGCGACGCGAAGCCCCTCAACCTGCCGCCCGGCCGGGCCCTGTACATCGCCCGCCGCCGGCCCCGGCTGATGCAGACGGCTCTGGTGGAGGACGGTCAGGGCCTGCGGGACTGACGGGGAGCGCCGCGGGCGGGTCTCAGACCTCGCCCGCGGCGCCCGCCCGCGCCGGACGCCAGCGGCGGGCACGGGCCCGGGCGAAGGCGTAACCGGCCCACAGGACGGCCAGGACACCGGCGGAGCCCAGCAGTACGAAGACGGTCGCGCGGCCGGTGGCACGGTCGGCGGCGGAGGTGTCGCGGACCGTCAGGGGAGCCGCCGCGCGCTCGGGGCCGGGGGCAGCGGCGGCGGGGTCGAGGGCCTTGGTGACCGCCGCGTACGGGTCCAGCTGGGGCACGTCCGCCGGGTACGCGGTGGCGGTCAGACGGCGTACGACGGCGTCGGGCGGGGCGTCGGGGAGCGCCGCCCGGACCAGCGCCGCGGCCCCCGCGACATAGGCGGTGGCCACCGGGACGCCGCCGCCCAGGTAGTGCCCGTCGCCGCGCGGGCCGCCGGAGACCACCCCGGCGCCGGGAGCCATCAGGGCGATGCCCTCGGTGGGCACGGAGCCCTCCGGGCGGGTCCCGCCGGGGAGCATGTCGGCGACCGGCAGGACGCCCGGCTCACCGGCGGGCCAGTAGGTGCGGGAGGGGATCTCGCCGGTGGCGTTCCTGGGTACGTCGGGGGTGGCCGCGGCCACCACCACCGCACCCGCGCGGCGGGCCTCTTCGACGGCGCGGGTCAGCGCCGCGTCCCGCTGCGGGAAGGCCGCCGTGACGGCGATGACCTGGGCGCGGGCCGCGGTGGCCTCGCGTACCGCCGCCACGACCAGCTCCGGGCTCGCCTGCCCGCGCGCGTCGGTTCCGCGCAGGGCCAGGATCCTCGCCTCCGGGGCGACCCCGGCCAGCCGCGGCTCGTCCCCGCCGTTCCCGGCGATCAGCCCGGCCAGGAAGGTGCCGCGCCCCACGCAGTCCTCACCGGCCGTGCCCTGGGCGGTGACCCGACCATCCAGCCCGGCGGCGCCGGGAGCGACACCGGTGTCGATCAGCGCGACGGTGATGCCCGCGCCGGCACCGTGCCGGTGCGTCCGGTCCAGGTCGAGGCGCTGGCGCGACCAGTCCTGCGTCTTCGCCTTCACTCCGGAGGCGGGGGTGCAGGCCCCGTCCGCGGCTCTCGGATCGAGTGCGGAGGGCATGACGGGCAGCTCCTGGCCCTTCTTCGCGTCGGGCTTTCCGTCGGCCTTTCCGTCGGCCGCCGGCAGCTGCGGCCGGGGGGCCGCCTGGGCCGCGGCGGCCCCGGGCAGCAGCAGGGCGGCGGCCAGGCCGGCGCCGGACAGCCGGCGGGCCGTCCGGCGGGCGGCGGGCCTCACCGGAACGTCTCCTTCGGGGCCGCGGCCCTGACGTCCGCGGGCAGCAGGACGCGCAGGTCGTCGAGGGTGGGCGCGGCCACCGCGCTGAGCCGTCCCGCCTGGCGGGTGACCATCGACTCGACCACCTGGCGGGCCAGGCGGGCATTGCCGAAGGAGCGGTCCCGGGGCACCGCGTCGAAGTACTCCTTGAGCAGCGGGCCGGTACCGGGTCCGCATTCGTAGCCCATGGCGGCGGCCTGGGCGCGCACGATCGTGACCAGTTCCTCGGAGGAGTAGTCGGCGAAGGCGATCCGGCGCGGGAAGCGGGAGGACAGGCCCGGGTTCGAGCCGAGGAAGCGCTCCATCTCCTCGGTGTAACCGGCGACGATGACGACCACCTCGTCGCGGTGGTCCTCCATGAGTTTCAGGAGGGTGTCCACCGCTTCCTGCCCGAAGTCGGCGCCGTCGCCCCGGGGGGTGAGGGTGTACGCCTCGTCGATGAACAGCACACCGCCACGGGCCCGTTCGAAGACCTCGCGGGTGAGCTGCGCGGTGTGCCCGATGTAGCGCCCGACGAGGTCGGCGCGGGCCGCCTCGATCAGCTGGCCCCGCTGGAGGACGCCGAGCTGGGTCAGGATCTCCCCGTAGAGACGGGCGACGGTGGTCTTGCCCGTACCGGGCGGGCCGGTGAAGACCAGGTGGTTGCTGAGCGAGGGCACCGGCAGCCCGGCGGCGGCCCGGTGGCGGGCGGTGGTGATGAGGTTGACCAGGTCCGCGACCTCGCGCTTCACCTCGGACAGGCCGATCATGTCGCCGAGACGGGTCAGCGGCTCGTCGTCCGCCACGACGGTCTCGGCGGAGGCCGCGGAGACGTCCTGCGGCAGCAGCAGGCGCAGATCGCGTTCACCGACCTGCGCCTGCGTGCCGAGGCGGACGGCCTGCCGGTCGACCATCTCCTCGAACACCCCGCGCGCGGCACGGCCGTTGCCGAAGCCGGCGTCGCGCGGCATCGCACCGAAGTGCGCGGCCAGGGCCGCCGCGGTGCCCTCCCCCAGTTCGTACTGGTGCTGGGCGCACATGCTCTCCATGATCGCCACGAGTTCGGGCACCGAGTAGTTCTCGAACTCGACGGTCCGGGAGAAGCGGGAGGCGAGACCAGGGTTGGAGCCGAGGAAGGAATCCATCTCGCGGGAGTAGCCGGCCGCGACGACCACCACGTCCTCGCGGTGGTCCTCCATCAGTTTCAGCAGGGTGTCCACCGCCTCGCGGCCGAAGTCGGCGCCGCCGTTGCCGCTGTCCGCGGTGAGGGTGTACGCCTCGTCGATGAACAGCAGGCCGCCCAGTGCCCGCTGGAACGCCTCGGTGGTCTTGATCGCGGTACCGCCGACGACCTGCGCGACGAGGTCCGCGCGCGAGACCTCCACCAGGTGTCCGCTGCGCAGCGAGCCCAGCTCGGCCAGGATCGCTCCGTAGAGGCGGGCGACGGTGGTCTTGCCGGTGCCGGGCGGACCGGCGAAGACCAGGTGCCGGCTCATGGGCGGGGCGGGCATGCCCAGCTGCTCGCGGCGCTGGGCGAGCTGGGTGAGGTTGACCAGGGTGCCCACCTGCTGCTTGACGTTCTCCAGGCCGATCAGCGCGTTGAGGGCGCCGAGCGGGCCGTCCGCCCGGTCCGTCGGGGGCGCGTCCGCGGAGCCGGAGCCGGCCGGGTCGGTGTTCTCGGCGCTGCCGGAACCCCAGGCGTCCCGCTTGCCGTTGCCGGTGCTGTTCAGGCCCTCCACGGCGAGCCGTTCGCCGGGCGCCGTCTGCACCAGGCCGCCGCCCTCGTTCTCCAGTGCCTGGCAGTTGACGAGCGAGACCGGCCCGGTGGCCTCCACGCGGAAGCCGTCCTGGGCACCGCCGGTGACCTCGCAGCCGCTGAGCGAAGCGAGCGCGCCCTCGCGGATCAGGAAGCCATGGCCCTTGGGGGCGTGCACCACCGTACGGTTGGCGGTCAGCTCGCCGCCCGCGCCGACCACCACGCCCTCCTCGCCGGAGGTCTCGACGCGGAAGTCGCGGACGGTCACGTTGCCGCCGTCCTCCACGACCAGCCCGCTGGTGACGGGGTCGGAGACCCCGCCGCCGGCCAGGTAGAAGGTGCTGCCGGAGGCCACCCGCACACCCGCGCCCTTGGGACGTACGATCTCGCAGTCCTCGGCGCGGCCCCGGGCGTCCCGGGTGGCCGTGATCCCGTCGCCGGAGGGCTCCACCAGCCGGGCACGGCGCAGCAGCGGGCCGGCGCCGTCGAGGACCGCGACGGCGGGCGAGCCGCCCAGTACCTCCAGGCGGTCCAGTTCCGGCGCCGCGTTCTCCTCCAGCAGCAGCCCGGCTCCGTCGCAGTCGCGGACCGTCAGGCCGGTCAGCGCGGGTGAGGCGGCCCCGGCGACCCGCAGCGCCGCGCCCTGCGCGCCGTCCACCCAGCAGTCCTCGAAGGTGCCGCGCGCCCGGTCGGTGACCAGCATGCCGTTGCCGCGGACCCGCGAGACGCGGCAGCGGCGCAGTACCGGGTCGGTACCCCCGGCCAGCGCGATCCCGTTCCCGGAGGCGCCGGTGACGCGCACGTCCTCCAGCGTCGTACGGCCCGTGCTGCTCAGGTGCACGCCGGTGCTGGTGTCGTGCACCACGGTACGGACCACCGTGACGGAGCAGTTCTGCTCCAGGGCGATGGAGGGCTTGTCGGTGGAGGAGATGTCGCAGTCCTCGACCCGGCCGCGCGTCTCGCCGTTGGCGAGCACTCCGTTGCCGCGGGCGTCGCGCACCGTGCAGCCGCGGATGCTCGCCTCGCCCTGCTCGGCGAGGACAAGGCCGCTGGTGCCCAGGTGCTCGAAGGTGCAGGACTCCACGGTGGTGGGCGTGGTCGAGGTCACCACGATGCCCGCTCCCTGCGGATTGCTCACCCGGCAGTCCCGCAGCGCGAGGGAACCCGTCCCCCCGGCCAGCATGGCGGTCCAGGCCGCGCCGATGACCTCGCAGCCGTCGAGCGCGGCCTGACCGCGCCGTACGTCGACGGCCGGCAGTTCGGCGTCACCGCCGCGCAGGGTCAGCTCGGCGAGCATCACGGCATCGGCGCGCAGCGTGACCACACTGCCCGAGCGCGGCCGTATCTCCACCGTGCCCCGTCCCTCGGCGGCGGAGAGGGTGACCCTGGTGTGGATCACCAGGTTCTCCGCGTACGCTCCGGGCCGGACGCTGATGAGCGCACCGGTACGAGCGGCCGCCAGTGCCTCTCCGATGGTCCGGTAGCGGTCCTGTTCTCCGGGTCCGACCGACAGTACCTGGCGCGACACGAAACAACCCCCTTGCTGTGGCTACGACTTCACCCTACGTGTCCCCTGTGCGGGGTCGTGTGCCGGTGGACCGACGGTGTCATCATGCCTTGCTCCCGGGGGGAAGAGGCTGTCCGCCGGGACGAACAGGGGGGCCGCGGCCCCGGCGTTGACCAGCAACAGGGCTCCGGCGGCGCTCGCCGACCGGGCCAGTTCCTGTGCCGGAAGTGTGTCATGGTGAAGCGTCGCGGACAGGAACGCGTGCGCGGGCGAGGTGAACAGGAGGATCACCGGCGCCCCGTCCCGCCCGGCGGCGGTGAGCGGCTCGCCGTCCGGCCCGCGCACCACGGTGACCTCCGCCTGTGCCAGCGCGGTGATCGCCTCCTGCACCGAACCGTAGCCGGTGGCGGCCCGCTGCGCCGCCTCGTCCACCGGATCGGTGGGATCCGGCCAGCCGAGGAGGCGTGCCGAGGGCCGGTAGGCCGGATTGGGGCGGAACTCCCCGACGCTCCCGCTCTCGTCCGACTGCCACTCCCCCAGCACGGCCCACTCGGGCGGCGTGCGTTCCTGCGTCCACTCCGGATCCACCACCCCGATCCAGTGCCCCGGCGCCCGGCGGGCCGCGGCCCGCACGGCCTCGGGTATCTCGGGTGTCTCGGGTGTCTCGGGTATCGCGGGTGTCTCGGGGACTTCGGCGGCGGCCTCGGTGGCGCCGGGGGCGAACGCGTCGCCGCTCAGGCCCTCTTGCCGTACTCCGGGCTCCATCTTCACCTGAACTCTTGGTTCCGTACGGCTCATTGGATGCCGGAGGGCATACGCGCGAGCGGACGCTGATCGGATCGGGAAGCCAACAGGATGCCACATGGGCCGGGGCCGCCACCGCGCCGGGCAGGGGAAGTCGGAGGACGGGACCGGGGCCGGACCGGTTAGTCTCGACGCGGCACCCGACCAATGCCCGCCGAACTGGGAGGCGTTCGCCCGGCACGTCCACCGCGCGCGCCCACCGCGCGGGTGCGGGCCGACCACCGGCGGTTGCGCTACCGAGGAGGAGTACCGCATGTCCCCCCAGCACCACACCCCCGGCGCGAACACAGAGGCGGCCGCCGCCCGCCCCGGGGAGGCCGGGGCCGCACCGGCGCCCTCCGCGCCGGAGGGCAACGCGCCGGGCCCGGCCGGAGCCCCCGCGGCGGAGTCCGGCACCGCCCCGACGGAGCCGGCCACCGCCACCGCTCCCCCGGCCGCGGCCACCGCCACGCCCCCCGCCACGACCGAAGCCACTCCCGCCGCGTCCGCGGGCACGACCGAAGCCACCCCCGCCGCGCCCGCAGCCGCGGCCGCCGCTACCGGCACCGCGCCCGCGGCCACCGCCGCCGCCGGCACCCAGGGGCCCGACGGGGCCGTCGCGGTGGCAACGGCCGTCGGGACCACGCCGCCCGGGGTCACGGCCGCCACCGGCGTCGGCGGCGGACGCCCCCGCAAGCCGATCCTGGCAGGGGCCGCGATCCTCGGCGCCGCCCTGATCGCCGTACCGCTGCTGCTGGCCGGAAGCGCGAAGGACGAGAGCCCCGACACCGCCAAGGGGCCGGCGGCCGAAGGCGCCGACACGGTCCTCAACCCGAACGACGCCCGCGCTGCCCTCGACGACTACGCTCCCGCGCAGCCCAGTTCGCCCCCGGCGCCGGAGCCGCCGAAGGAAGAGGCCCCGAAGCCCGCCGACCCCGAGCCCGCCGCGCCCGCGCCCGCGCCGGAACCCAGTACGAGCAGCCCGGCCGAGAAGAAGCCCGAGCCCGCACCCCCGAGTGAGCAGCAGGCGGAGAAGAAGCCGCAGCCGCGCACCGCGGCCACGGCCGTGCAGGAGCTGGCCGCACGCGGCGGCCGGCACATCTGCTACCGCGTCTACCTGGCGGACCGGGGCTGGCAGGCGCCGGTGTGCGACGGCGCCGAGGCCGGCACCTTCGGCAAGGACATACCCATCAAGGCCATCAACATCGCCTCCGCCGGGACCAAGGGCGTCCGCGGCAACGGCGCCCACGTGGTCGAGGGCTGGAAGACCGGGTCCAAGTGGGCCTCGGCCGTCGACGGCGTGGACATGTACCTGGGCAGCACCAACAAGGCGGACTCGCCCCTGCAGGGATTCACCATCATGGCCGTGAACGGCGTCGCCTGCCAGAACGCCCAGGTGAAGGGCAAGAACTGGATGGGCCTGGGCTGCACCCAGCCCGGCAGCTGGCGGTACGGCGGCAGCCCGATGGATCTCAAGCTCCAGCTGAGGGGGGTCCGTTTCACCGTCTGACCCTCTGCCCCTCCATCCCTCCGACTCTCCGCGCCTCTGCGCCGTGCCCCCGCCTCAGATGCGGACCACGATCTTTCCGCGGGTGCGTCCGCGCTCGGCGTGCGCGTGGGCGTCGGCGATCCGTTCCAGGGGGTAGGTCTGTTCCACACGGGGCGTGTAGCGGCCCCGCCGGCCCAGTTCCGCGGCCGCGGACAGGAGGGCGGGGTCGTTCTCCGCGTTGACCACGTGCGTGCCCAGCCGCTGCCCGCCCGCGTGGTCGGCCACCGTCGCGACGCGCGCCGGGTCGCCCGTGATGGCGACGAGGTCGTCGAGGGATCCGGAGGCCGCGGTGTCGAGCGCGAGGTGGACACCGTGCGGGGCGAGCGCGGAGAGGCGCCGCGCGAGGCCGGGGCCGTAGGTGGTGGGAACGGCGCCGAGAGCGGTGAGGAACCCGTGGTTGCGCTCACTGGCCGTCCCGATCACGGTGGCGCCCTGTGCCACGGCGATCTCGACCGCCGCGCTGCCCACGCCTCCGGCCGCGCCCTCGACGAGAAGGGTGCGCCCCGCGAGGGGGCCGAGCGCGTCCAGGCCGCGCATCGCGGTCACGGACGCGAGGCCGGCGCCGGCGGCCTGTCCGTCGTCCCAGGTGCCGGGGGTGGGGGCCCAGGCCGAGAGGACGACCAGCTCCGCGGTCGCGCCGGTGACCCCGGTCAGCCCGAAGACGCGGTCACCGATGCTCACCCCCCGCACCCCGTCACCGATCGCGTCGACCACACCGGCGGCGTCGCGCCCGGGAATGGCGGGCAGCTCCAGGGGAAGCAGCCCGTGCAGGGCGCCGGCGCGCAGTTTCCAGTCGATGGGGTTGACGCTCGCGGCCGTGGCGCGGACACGTATCTCACCCGGTCCGGGGTGGGGCTCGGGAGCCTGCTCGATCACCAGGTTCTCCGCCGTGCCGTATGCATGGAAGCGGGCTGCACGCATGATGTCCTGCCTTGCCTGTATCGGTCGGAATGAGGGTGCCGGCGCCGGAATACCTGCCGTCGCGTCGGCGCTCCGGAAGATATCCAGAAGGTCGGTCACCGGATGGATACCGACACCGGAGACGGAGATTTCCCGATGACGCAACGGCCGCCGCTGCCCGCCGACTTGTTCGACGAGCTGTGCCCGTCCTCGCTGCTGCCCTTCCGCTTCGGCGACAAATGGGCGGCCATGGTCCTCCACTGCCTGGAGGACGGCCCGCGCCGCTATTCGGAACTCCGCGTGCCCCTGCACCGCGTCACCCCGAAGTCGCTCACCCAGTCGCTCCGCGGCCTGGAGCGGGACGGATTCGTGTCCCGCACGGTGCACACCGACCCGAAACTGCGGGTGGAGTACGCCCTGACGCCGCTGGGCCGCAGCGCGCTGGAGCCGCTGGCCGCGACCTGCCGATGGGCGACCGAGCACTGGGACGCACTGCTCGACGCCCGCGACGGCGAGCACTCCGGAGCGCCTGCTCCGCGGTGAGGGCGGAGGGCGTGGTTTCCCTCAGGTGCCTCTGTCACCGAAAAGTGCGTTCTTCCGCGCCGGAGCGGGCCCGCCTACGGTTTTCGAGTCAGCGGAAGCGATCTGCGGGAGCATGGCCATGACCATCCTGAGGACCTATGCCCGCCTGTGGGCCGACGACCTCGACGGGGCTCTGCCGCTCCTGGAACGACTCACCGGGGAACAGCCGCATCTGCGGCTGGCGTTCGAGGCGGTCGGTCTCGCCGCCATCGGCCATTTCCTCGTCATCGCGGGGCCCGCCGAGGAGCGCGCGAAGTACACCCACGCCTCGGCCACGGTGGTGGTCGACGATCTCGACGCCCTCCAGGTGACCCTGGAGTCCGCCGGCGCCACCCTGACCACTCCCGCGACCGCCGGCCCGACGGGGCGTTTCCTCTACGCCCGCCACGCGGACGGGGCGGGCGTCGAGTACGTCGAGTGGAATCCCGAGCTGGTCAGCAGGGTCCTCGGCGCGTGAAGCGTGCCCGCGCCTCGATGCCCGACATGAGGAGGGCCAGGCCGAATTCGAAGTGCGGGGCGTAGTCCGGGTCGGTGAGCGTGGGCAGCGCGGCCGTCAGATGGGGGTACGCGCCGGAGGAGACGGCCCCGCGCAGGACCTCCGGGTCGGCCGGGAGACCGCCCTCCCCCTCCCCTACGGCCTGCTCCTCCAGGGTGTGGCCGACGGTGAAGTGGACCACCGCCACCATGGTCCGGGCCGCGTCCGCGTCGCTGAATCCGGCCTCCCGCAGGACACCCGTGCAGGTCTCCGCGAAGCCCAGGGTGGCCGGGCCGGTGGAGTGCGTCCCGGCGAACACGCGGGCCCCGTCGCGGTGGGCCAGCAGGGCCTGCCGCAGGGCCCCGGCCAGGCCGGTGAGGCGGTCGCGCCAGTCCGCGGCGCCCGTCGGGGCGTCGATTCCGGCCATGATCCGCTCCGCCATCGCGGTCAGCAGGTCCTCCTTGGTCCGGAAGTACCGGTAGAGCGCCCCGGCCTGTACGCCCAGCGCGTCCGCCAGCCGCCGCATGGTCAGCGCGTCGAGTCCGGACCCGTCCAGCAGCGTCAGGGCGGTTTCGACGGTGCGCGCCTGGTCGAGGCGTGGGGGGCGGCCGCGGGCCGGGCGGGGGGTTGACGGATCGCTCATGGACGCCATCATAGTGAACAGCGTTCACGTGAACGCTGTTCACTAATGTGGAGGTACCCATGACCGCCGATGTGATCGTCGTCGGGGCGGGCCCGACCGGGCTGATGCTCGCCTGCGAGCTGGCCCTGGCGGGCGTCCGGCCGCTGGTCGTCGAGCGCCGCCGGGAACCGCAGCGCGATTCGAGGGCGCTGACGCTGCACCCGCGCAGCATGGAGCTGATGGACATGCGGGGGCTGGCGTCCCGCTTCCTCGCGGCCGGCACCACCACCCCGGACTGGCATTTCGCGGGCCTGGGGACGCGGCTCGATTTCACCGTGCTCGACAGCCGCCACGCGTACACCCTGTTCATCGCCCAGGCCCGCACCGAGGCCCTGCTCGCGGAGCGGGCGGGCGAGCTGGGCGTGGAGATCCTGCGGGGGCACGAGACCGTGGCCGTACGCCAGGACTCCGAAGGCGTCGAGGTGGAGGTGCGGGCGCCCGGCGGGCGGCGGACCCTCCGGGCGGCGTACGCGGTGGGCTGCGACGGGGGGCGCAGTGTGGTCCGCGCGGCGGCGGGGATCGGCTTCCCCGGTACGGACGAGACGCTGACGGGCATCCTCGGCGACTTCGAGACCGTGGACCTGGACGATCCGGGGTTCCGGCGCGCGCAGGCCCGCGGCGTGATGGTCGCCCCGCTGGAGGACGGGGTCACCCGGGTGGTCTACCTCGACCCCGCGCGGATGCGGGTCCCCTCGCGGGAGCCCGTGACCCTGGAGGAGTTCCGCGCCTCCCTGACGGAGATCTGCGGCTCCGACTGCGGTGTGGACCGGCCGCGTTGGCTGTCCCGCTTCGGCAACGCGAGCCGCCTCGCGGAGCGTTACCGGGCAGGCCGGATCCTGCTGGCGGGCGACGCCGCCCATATCCACTTCCCGGCGGGCGGACAGGGCCTCAACACCGGCCTGCAGGACGCCGCCGCCCTGGGCTGGAGGCTGGCGGGCGAGATCAACGGCTGGGCGCCGTCCGGGCTCCTCGACGGCTACGACGCCGAGCGGCGGCCGGTCGGCGCGGCGGTGGTGGAGAACACCGAGGTCCAGACGCTGCTGGGCGAGCTGGTCCTCGTACCGCAGTACGCGCGGCCCGCCGCCGCGCTGCGCGGGATGCTCGACGAGTTCCTGGGAGCGGCCGAGGTGAACCGGAAGCTGGCCGAGCGGGTGTCCGCCCTGGGCACCGCCTACCCCGCCCGCGGTCCCGGCGCCGACCCGTCGGAGGGGCGGCGTATGCCGGACATCGGCCTGACGGCGGCGGGATCCGCCGCCGAGCGGTTCTACGAGCTGACCGTCCACGGCCGTTTCGTCCTGCTGGACCTCGCCGGGGACGAGGCGCTTCCGGCGGCCGTCGAGGCGGGGTGGGGCGGCCGCGTGACGGCGGTGACGGTGACAGGGCGGGACCACCACCCCGACCTGGCGGGTGTGGCGGAGGTCCTGGTGCGCCCCGACGGCCATATCGCCTGGGCGAGCCGGACCGCTGACGCGGCCGCGCGGCGAACCGAGCGCACGCGGGCGCTGACCGCGTGGGCGGGCATGCCGTAGGACTCGGCGGGCAGGAGGGGAATACCTAACTCCTCAGAAAAAGTTAAGGGGTTACTGTCCGGCGCAGTCGGCCACGTACCACGCCTTCGGAGGGAAACCCCATGACCGTCACCCTGATCACCGGAGCCAACAAGGGCATCGGGTTCGCCACGGCCGAGCAGCTGGTGAAGCTGGGCCACACGGTCTACGTGGGCGCGCGGGACGTCGAGCGCGGCGAGAAGGCCGCGGCCGCGCTCGGCGCCCGGTTCGTCCAGCTGGACGTGACCGACGACGCGTCCGTGAGCGGCGCGCTGGCGGCGATCGACGCGGCCGAGGGCAGGCTGGATGTGCTGGTGCACAACGCGGGCGTCCTGGGCCAGGGGACCATCGACGGCCCCACGGCCCTGCGGGTCTTCGACACCAACGCGGTGGGGATCGTACGGGTCACCGAGGCGGCTCTCCCCCTGCTGCTCAAGTCCTCGCACGCCACCGTGGTGACCGTCTCCAGCAGCGCCGGATCCTTCTGGGCCGTCAACAATCCGGAGCGGCTGGAGTACCGCCTGCCGACCGCGCTGTACTCGGCGTCGAAGGCGGCCGCCACCATGCTGACGGTCCAGTACGCCAAGCTCTACCCGGGCATCAGGTTCAACGCGGTCGAGCCCGGTACGACGGCCACCGACATGACGGCGGACTTCGGGATCGGCCGCTCCCCCGAGGAGAGCGCCAAGGTGGTCGTACGCCTCGCGACCCTCGGCCCGGACGGCCCGACGGGAACCCTCCAGGACGAGGACGGCGAGCTGCGCTGGTAGCCCTGTCGGGTCCGCACGGGCGGGGCGGGCGGCGCCGTTGCGGATCCGAGGGGTCCGGCGCAGGCTGAACAGAGGGCCGGCGGCACCCGGTGACCGGCACGGAACGGCGCCGCCGCGGCGGAAGCTGGGCGCAGGCGGGAGCTGAGGCGCAGGCGGGAGCTGAGCGCATGGGACGGAGTACCGGAGCGACCGGGAACCCCTTCGTGAGCCTGATCCCCTGGGTGGTGTTCGCGGTGGTCGACCGGGCCGCGCCCTCGCCGCAGTGGGCGGCGCTGAGCGCCGCCGCGACCGCCGTGGTCATCGCCTGGCCGTCGTTCGCGGCACGCTCGCCGCGCATCCTGGACGTCTCGGCGATCGTCCTGTTCCTCGCCCTGGCGGTGGCGGCGTTCCTCGTCGGGCCCGACGGCCAGGAGGTGATCGCCCACTACGGCAGGACCATCGCGACCGGGTCCCTCGCCCTGATCGTCTTCGCCACCCTGCCGGTCCGGCCGTTCACCGAGCAGTACGCCCGGCTCACCGTGCCCCGGGAGCTGTGGAACACCCCGCGCTTCCAGCACGTCAACCGGGTCCTCAGTGCCGGATGGGGCACGGCCTTCGCGTTCATGACCCTCTGCCACCTGATCGCCGCGGGCCAGCCGGACGACCGCCGGCTGTCGACGATCTTCAACTGGCTGCTCCCGATCGCCGCGATCATCGTCATGATCAGAATCACCGAGCGCTACCGCAAGAACGCCCACCCGGAGACGTCCCGGGTGGGCGGGGAGCGACGCGGGCCGTAGCGACGCGAGCCGTAGCGGCGCGGGCTATGCCTCGGTGAGGGTGGCCGCGCCGAAGGAGACGTCGAAGCGGTCGCACCAGATGGCGACGCTGCCGTAGTCCGCGAGGTTCACGTCCGCCGGGATCTCGTAGTTCTGGTCGCCCTTGTTGCCCTTGAGCTTGCCCAGGCTGACGTGCTTGCCGTCGTCGAAGACCCGCCAGCCGGCCACGCCCTCCTTCACGGGGGCGTCGCTCAGCCATACGCGCAGGTCCGGGCCGTTGCTGGTGTCCAGGCCCTCCAGGCGCAGGACGCGGGAGCCGTCGGCCAGCCGGACCAGTCTGGCCTTGCCCCGGGTGTCGTGCTCGTGGCTGATGAACGAGCCCTCCGCCAGGGTGCGCGGTCCCTCGGCCGGGGCCGGGGCCGCGCCCTTCGGGGCGGTGGCCGCCGGGGGCAGGGCCTCGCTGACCCGCTCGTCCTGCCAGAGCTTCCACGGCTGGAACACGTACAGCCCCACCGCCAGGGCGGCCACCAGTACCGCGCCGACCACTGCCGTCAGCGGCCCGCGCCGCCCCCCACGTACCCACTTCATTGCGCGACTCCCCGATGATCTGTGTGCCGTTCCCCCACATTCAACGGGATGTGCGCCGGTCAAAGCCATTACGTGAGGATGACGGCCGGGCACGGAGCGGTACGTGCCCGGCCGGGAGGCAGGGGGGCGTCAGACGATGCCCTCGGCGATCTCCGCCTGCTCGCGGGCGTTGCCGTAGGCCGCCGGGGTGCCGTAGGAGCGGCGGGCGACGTACCACCAGACCGAGGCGAGGACGAGGACCACCGCCAGGGCGATCACCGCGTAGTTCATCGAGTCCACGGTGACCGGGGACTTCTGCGGCAGGCAGAACAGCACCGTGACCAGCGCCACCCAGACGACCGCGATCCAGCCGATCGGCTTGCTCCAGCGGCCCAGGCTCCACGGGCCGGGCTGGAAGCGGTCGCCGGCGCGCAGCCGGAGGTAGATCGGGATGGCGTAGGCGGGGGTGATGCCGATGACGTTGATGGCGGTCACGGCGCCGTACGCGGTGGCCGAGTAGAGGGAGGGCAGCGCGAGGACCGCCGCGACGGCGACGGAGAGCCACACGGCCGGGACCGGGGTCTGGGTGCGGCTGCTGACCTTGCGCCACAGGTCCGAGCCGGGCAGGGCGTTGTCCCGGCTGAACGCGAACACCATGCGGCTCGCGGCGGCCACCTCGGCGTTGCCGCAGAAGAGCTGGGCGACGATCACCACGAGGAGCAGCGCGGTGGCCCCGCCGGAGCCGAGCGCGTCGAGGAAGATCTGGGCGGGCGGGACGCCGGTGGCGCTGCCCTGGACGGCCGCGTAGTCCTGGATGGCGAAGGTGAGGCCGGCGAGCAGGGCGAAGCCGGCGATCCAGGAGACCCAGATGGCGCGGACGATGCCCCGGGCGGCGGAGACGGAGGCGTTGGAGGTCTCCTCCGACAGGTGCGCGGAGGCGTCGTAGCCGGAGAAGGTGTACTGGGCGAGCAGCAGGCCGACGGCGGCGACGTAGAAGGGGTTGGCCCAGCCGGTGTCGTTGACGAACTCGGTGAAGACGAAGGACGGCGACTGGTGGCTGTCGGGGATGAAGGCCAGGGCGCCGACGATCACGGCCACACCCGCCAGGTGCCACCACACGCTGATGGAGTTGAGCACGCTGACGAGGCGGACCCCGAAGAGGTTGAGCGTGGCGTGCAGCAGCAGGATCGCCAGGAAGATCAGGAAGGTCGAGCCGGGGGTGGGCACGAAGCCGAACTGGAGGTTCAGGAAGGCGCCGGTGAACAGGGCGGCGCCGTAGTCGATGCCGGCGATCGCGCCGAGCAGGCCGAGGAGGTTCAGCCAGCCGGTGTACCAGCCCCAGCGGCGCCCGCCGAGCCGGTCGGCCATGTAGTACAGCGCGCCGGAGGTGGGGTAGGCGCTGGTCACCTCGGCCAGGGCGAGGCCCACGCAGAGCACGAACAGGCCGACGCCGACCCAGCCCCACAGCATGACGGAGGGCCCGCCGGTGCCCAGGCCGAAGCCGTAGAGGGTCATGCAGCCGGAGAGGACGGAGATGACCGAGAAGCTGATGGCGAAGTTGCCGAAGCCGCCCATCCGGCGGGCGAGGACGGGCTGGTAGCCCAGCTCTCTGAGCCGTTGCTCCTCGTCCTGCTGGGGCGGGGCGTTGCGGTCCTGGCGAGCTGCCCACGCGGTGCGGGACATGGTGGTACCTCCGGGGGTGGTGGTGCACGGGGGTGGTGGAGCGGGCGGGGCCGTCCGCCGTCGCGGGCGTACGGCCGACCGGTGCGGGGAACCGGTCAGTTCCGGTCGGCCAGGCTGCGGGACCTGGCCTGGAGGAACACCTCCTCGGCCAGCGACTGGTCGGCCGGGTCGCGGGTGCGGTGGGCCCACGGGAGGGTGGTCCAGTACCGGCCGATGGCGTCGAAGACGCGCGCCGCCTCGCCGAACTGGAGGGCTCCCCAGAGGGCGTGGGCGAGGTGGTTCAGGTCGAGCGGGGAGGAGCGCTCGGGGTCGGCGTAGCGGAACCACGTGTGCAGGGCGTGGTCGGCGTCGCGGACGGCGTCCTCGGCCACCCAGTGCAGGTCGAGGGCGCGCTCCTGGCCGCGTTCGCGCCGGTAGCGCTCGACCTGCACGTACAGCGGCAGGACGTGCACGGCGGAGCCGGGCGGGGCCGAACCGGCCGCCCAGTGCACGAAGTTGGCCGCCTCGGAGGGCGGGCCGGGCGGGCCCGCGTACACGAACTGGAGCATGCGGTGGTACGCCTCGCGGTTGTGCGGGTCGCGCTTGTCGACCTCGGCGAGGATGCCCCAGGGGCCGCGGGGCAGCATGGGGCCGGGGGGCGCCTGCCGGTGCTCCTCCATCTGGCGGCGCTCGTCGAGGGGCGCGAGGGCGAGCAGGCAGACCCAGGGCGCCGGGTCCGCGGGGCTGATGCCCGCGGTGGTACGGCACGCCTGCCACGCCTCCTGCCACAGCTCGGCGGTGCGGGGGTGGCCGGCGCGGTGGGCGCGGACGGCCCGCTCGACGGTGACCCGCATGTGCATGACCACGGCCGCGACGCTGTGCGGCTCCTCGGCGCGCCATGCCTGGACCACGTCGGATCCGGCGGCGACCGCGGCGAGCACCTGGGTGCGCTGGGTCCACAGCCCCCAGTCGTCCGTGCGCGCGAGGAGCTGCGCCATCGACACCCAGCGTCCCGTGCGCAGGTCCTGGACCGCGACGCGTAACGCGTTGTCGTGACCGGCGGGGTGGTAGACGGGCCGGAAGTCGCCGCCCGCCATTACCCCGTCCCGGTCGACGGGCGGCCGCGGCCGCTGCGGTGGCCGCGTGCTGCGGTGGTCGTGGTCATCAGTCCTCAGATCGCGTGGGGGGCGGGTTCCGTCGGGCGGCCGGCTGCCGCCCTGCTGCCGTACCGGCGGCAGGGGCGCACGCACACCATGACAAGAACTGTTCGTTCGACCCCCACCGTTGACCCACGGTCGGCATCCTTCCCGTTGATCGGCGATCACTATAGAGCGAGTGTGAGCATTCGCACGCGGAGAGTTGCCCGAACGCAAATAATCAGCCAAATCCAGGCTATGAACTTGCGTCAGCCGAACGCCCTTGCAGCGGACCGATCTTGACGCGCGGGATCCGCTGGGCAAGGCTTCCCGGCGAAGATCGACCATGCCGACACACCAGGGACGGAGCGGTGATGACGGGTCCGGTGCTCGCCGTCGACCAAGGCACCTCGGGGACCAAGGCCCTCGTCGTCTGTCCGGTGCGCGGGGTCATCGGCTCCGCTTCCGCGCCCGTACGCCCCCGCCACCTGCCCGGCGGACGGGTGGAGGTCGACCCCCGCGAGCTGCTGGACTCCGTGATCGGCGCCGGACGCGCCGCGCTCGCGCGGGCCGGGGAGCCGGTGGTGGCGGTGGGCCTCGCCAACCAGGGCGAGACCGTGCTCGCCTGGGACCCGGCGACCGGCGAGCCGCTGACCGACGCGATCGTCTGGCAGGACCGGCGCGCCGAAGGGCTGTGCACGGAGCTGGCGGAGCACGCCCCGGCGCTGCGGGAGGCCACCGGACTGCCGCTGGACCCCTATTTCGCCGCCCCCAAGATGGCCTGGATACGCCGCCACCTGACGGGCGCCGGCGTGGTGACCACCAGCGACGTATGGCTGGTGCACCGCCTCACGGGCGCCTTCGTCACCGACGCGGCGACCGCCGGGCGCACCCAGCTGCTCGATCTCGACACCGTCGGCTGGTCGGCGCCCGCCCTCGACGCGTTCGGCCTGGCCGGTGAGCGCCTGCCGGAGATCGTCGACGCCGACACCCGCGTCGGGACCACCACCGCCTTCGGGCCCGAACTCCCCCTGACCGGGCTGCTGGTGGACCAGCAGGCCGCGCTGCTCGCCCAGGGCGTCACCGCGCCCGGTACCGCCAAGTGCACCTACGGCACCGGCGCGTTCCTGCTGGCGCACGCCGGTGCGGCGCCCCGGCGCAGTGCGCACGGGCTGGTCGGCTGCGTGGCCTGGCGGCTCGCCGGGCGCACCGACTACTGCCTGGACGGGCAGGTGTTCACGGCCGCCTCCGCCGTGCGGTGGCTCACCGACCTGGGCGTGATTTCCGGGGCCGAGGACATCGACACCGTCGGCGGCACCGTCCCGGACTCCGGCGGCGTCACCTTCGTCCCCGCGCTCGCCGGGCTCGCCGCGCCCTGGTGGCGGGGCGACCTGCGGGGCTCGGTGACCGGTCTGGGCCTCGACACCACGGCCGGGCATCTGGTGCACGCCCTGTGCGACGGGATCGCCGCCCAGGTGGCCGAGCTCGCGGACGCGGTCGCCGCCGATCTGGGCGCCCCGCTCACCACCCTGCGTGTGGACGGCGGACTGACCCGCTCCGCGCTGCTCATGCAGGCCCAGGCCGATCTGCTGCGGATCCCGGTGGAGGTGTCGGCGCTGCCGGACGTGACCGCGCTGGGCGTCGGCGCGGTGGCCCGGCTCGGGGCCGACCCCGCCCTGTCCCTGGCCGAGGCCGTACCGGAGTGGAAGCCCTCGGCCGTCTACCTGCCCCGGGCCGACGCCGCGACGGCCGCCGAGCGCCGCGCGCGGTTCCGTACGGCGGTCTCCGCGCTCCTCGACGGCCGCCCGTGACCGTCACCACGCGCGGTCCCCTGCCCGGCGGCGTGTACGACGTGACCGTGGTCGGCGCCGGGGTGGTGGGCTGCGCGATCGCCCGCGAGCTGGCCCGGCTGCCGCTGCGGGTGGCCCTCGTCGACGCCTCCGACGATGTCGGGGACGGCACCTCCAAGGCCAACACCGCCATCCTGCACACCGGTTTCGACGCGGTGCCCGGCTCCCTGGAGTCCCGGCTCGTCCGCGAGGGGCAGCGGCTGCTCGCCGCGTACGCCGCCGACAGCGGGATCCCGGTGGAACCGCTCGGGGCGCTGCTGGTGGCCTGGGACGAGGAGCAGCTGCTGGCCCTGCCGCGCCTCGCGGAGAAGGCCGTACGCAACGGCTACCGCGCGGCGCGGATCCTCTCCGCCGAGGAGGTACGGGCCCGGGAGCCGGGGCTCGGGCCGGGGGTGCTCGGGGCGCTCGACGTGCCCGGCGAGTCCGTCATCTGCCCCTGGACGACCACGCTCGCGTACGCGACGCAGGCGGTGCGCTCCGGCGTGGACCTGCATCTGAACTGCCGGGTGGAGTCGGTGCGGCCGGGCGATCCGCACGTCCTGGCGACCGGCCGGGGTGTCCTGCGCACCCGCCATCTGGTGAACGCGGCCGGTCTGTACGCCGACCGGATCGACCGGATGCTCGGGCACGCGGACTTCACCGTGACGCCGCGGCGCGGCCAGCTCATCGTCTTCGACGACCTGGCCCGGCCCCTGGTCCGGCACATCCTGCTGCCGGTGCCGGGTGTGCTCGGCAAGGGGGTGCTGGTGTCGCCGACCGTGTACGGGAAGGTGCTGCTCGGCCCGACCGCCGAGGACCTGGACGACCGGACGGCCACCGGATCGACCGCCGAAGGGCTCGCGCTGCTGCGGGAGAAGGGCGGGCGGATCCTGCCGGCGCTGCTGGAGGAGGAGGTCACCGCCGTGTACGCCGGGCTGCGGGCGGCCACCGAGCACGAGGACTACGCGATCCGCGCACATCCCGCGCAGCGGTACGTGGCCGTCGGCGGGATCCGTTCGACCGGGCTGACCGCCTCGATGGCGATCGCCGCCCATGTGGTGGACCTGCTCGCGGACGGCGGGCTGCCGCCGTCCGGGGCCCGCGAGCCGGAGCCGGTGCGGATGCCGAACCTGGGCGAGGCGTTCCCCCGGCCCTACCGGGACGCGGAGCTGATCGCCGCCGACCCGGAGTACGGGCGGATCGTCTGCCACTGCGAGCGCGTGACGCGCGGGGAGATCCGGGACGCGCTGGCGGGGACGATCCCGCCCGGCTCGCCGGACGGCCTGCGGCGGCGCACACGGGCCCGGGGCGGCCGCTGCCAGGGCTTCCACTGCGGGGCGGCCGTACGCGCGCTGTTCGAGGAGGCCCGCCGGTGAGCGGGGCCGGGCGCGTGGACCGGGCCGTGGACGTGCTGGTGGTCGGGGCCGGACCGGCCGGGCTGGCGCTGGCCGCGCGGCTGGCGGGGACGGCGCGGGTGGAGGTCCTGGAGCGGGAGGAGGAGGCGGGCGGTGTGCCGCGCCACTGCCCGCGCGGGGGCTTCGGCGCCCGCGCGCTCCCGCTGGAGGGGCCGGAGTACGCCCGGCGTTCGGTCTGCGCGGCGGTGGCGGCCGGGGCGGTGCTCCGTACCGGGGTGACCGCCACCGGCTGGGCCGGGCCGCTCGCGCTGGAGGTGACGGGCCCGGCCGGTCTGGAGCGGATCACCGCGCGGGCGGTGGTGCTGGCCACGGGCGCCCGGGAGCGCCCGCGCAGCGCCCGGCTGGTACCGGGCAGCCGCCCGGCGGGGGTGCTCACCACCGGGGAGCTCCAGCAGTCCGTGCACCTGTACGGGCAGGACGTGGGCCGCCGGGCGGTGGTCGTGGGCGGCGAGCCGGTGACCCGGCACGCGGTACGGACCCTGCTGCGGGCCGGTACGGAGGTGGCGGCGGTGGTCACGGAGCGGCCGGACGGCTTCGCCGTGCCGGGTATCCCCGTCCTCACCCGGACCTCGGTGGTCGAACTGCGCGGCCGGGGCCGCCTGTCGGGCGTGGCCGTCCGCCACGGGGACGGCCGGACGGATCTGCTGGACTGCGACGCGGTGGTCTTCACCGGGGACTGGATCCCCGACCACGAACTGGCCCGGCGCGGCGGGATCCCCCTGGACCCGGGCACGCGCGGCCCGGCCGTGGACGCCTGTTTCCGTACGGCCGTGCCGGGGGTGTTCGCCGTCGGCAACGCCCTGCGCGGCATCGAACGCGCCCGTACGGCGGCCGCGGAGGGCACGGCCGCTGCGGATCCGGTCCGCGCCCACCTGGCGGGCGGCCCCTGGCCGGCCGCCGGCCCCCCGCTGGTGCTCCGTTCTCCGCTCGTGTGGGCGACGCCGAACCGGCTGACCTGGCACCGCCCCGCCGGCCCCGCTCCCCGGCGCCCGCTGCTGCTGCGGGCCGCCGGGACGCTGCGCTCCCCCGTGGTGACCGTCTCCCAGGACGGGCGGGTGCTCTGGCGGCGGCGGTTCCCCGGGCGGGTGCCTCCGTACCGGTCGGTGCGGCTGCCGGAGGACTGGGCGGCGGGGGTCGATCCGGCGGGCGGGGCCGTGGTGCTCGGGGCCGGGTGACGGTTCCCGCGCGGCGGTCACGGACAACGGAGAGGCCAGATCCCTCCAACCCCCGTGCCCGGGTGGGCCCCGGACCGGTGATCCGGCGGACAGACGGGGTGCCGACGGCCGATTCTTGAGTGTCAGGTGTACCTGACCGAACGGGGATTGACCGTGTACGAGCACATGGCCGGCCGGACCGCACCGGCCGGGGCCAGAGGATCCGCCGAGCGGGCCGAGAGCGCGGCGCGGGTCGTCGCCTGGCTGGCCGCCCGCGACGAGGTGGAACACGCCCTGCGGGACGCCCTGGGGCGGCCGCCGAGCCAGCGGGACGACACCGTGGCCCGGATGGCCGAGGCCCTGCGCGCGGCGGCCCAGGGCCTGGGGGATCCGGCGGTCGCCGTCGCGGCCGGGGTCCCGGAGCGGATGCTGCGCGGCTGGCTGGAGCAGGACCCCGCCTTCGCCACGGCCCTGCGGGCGGCCCGCGCGCTGGCCGCCGGGCACGGGCTGACGGCGGAGGGCGGGGCCACCCCCGCCATGCTGCGGGTGGTCCTGGACGCCGTCGGGCGCGGTGCCTCCTGGCCGGTGGCCGGGCGGCTGGCCGGGCTGTCGGTGCGCCGGTTCAACCGGCTGCGGCAGACCACCCCGGGGGTGGAGGCGCTGCTGGAGGCCGCCCAGCGGGTGCGGTCGCGGACGACGCGGGGCCGGGAGGCGCGCGCGGCGCGCGCCGGGAGTGCCGCGCGCCGGGCGGACGCGGACGCGGGCGCCGGGGAGCGCCGTTACCGGCTCGTGCGCCTGGACGATCCGATGCTCTCCCCCACCGACCGCGTGAGTTAGGTTAGGCTTACCTAACAAGGAGGGGCGGCGACGACCGGCTGCCCCGCGCGAGGGGGAGCCCCGGTCATGCACCTGCCCGACGTCACGCCGTACCCGATGCCCGCCGAGACCGCGATCCCGTCCTCGGCGCAGACCTGGACCGTGGAACCGGGCCGGGCCGCCCTGCTGATCCTCGGCCTGCAGCCGCAGTTCCTGCGGGACTTCCCGGCCGACGCCGCACCCGGCGCCGAACTGCTCGCCAACGCCGCCGCCTTGCGGCGGGCCGCGCGCAGCCGCCGGATGCCCGTGGTGTTCGGCCACGCGCCGGGCGGCGACCCCGAGCCGGAGGCCGGCGGCCCGCTGGTCCCCGAGCGCGGGGACCACGTCATCACGTACGTCCGGGAGAACGCCTTCCTGCGCAGCCACCTCGGCCGCGTCCTCGCGATCACCGGCCGCGACCAGCTGCTGCTGTGCGGTCTGCACGCTGCGGGCGGGGTGCTGCTGACGGCGGCCGACGCCCGGATGCACGGCATCCAGCCCTTCGTGGCGGCGGACGCCGTGGCCGACGCCGGGCCCGAGGACCACGCGCTCGCCCTCCGCTGGACCGCGTCCCGCTGGGGCGTGGTCCGCACCACCCGCTCACTCATCCAGGAAATGGCAGGCCGATGACGACACGTCACCCCTCACCACTTGCGCGCCCCGGTGCCCGGGGCACCGCCGCGGCGCGCACCGTGATCGAGGCCCTGCCCTGGCTGGAGCGCTACCGCGACCGCACGGTGGTGGTGAAGTTCGGCGGCAACGCGATGATCGACGAGGAGCTGAAACGGGCCTTCGCGGCGGACGTGGTCTCCCTGCGCTACGCCGGCCTCCGCCCGGTCGTGGTGCACGGCGGCGGGCCGCAGATCAGCGCGCTCCTGCGGCGGCTGGACCTGGAGGTGACGTTCACCTCCGGCCTGCGGGTCACCACCCCCGAGGTGATGGAGGTGGTACGGATGGTGCTGGCGGGCCAGGTCCAGCGCGAGCTGGTGGGGCTGGTCAACGAGCACGGACCCTTCGCGGTCGGCATGACCGGCGAGGACGCACGCACCCTCACGGCCGTGCGCCGCCCGGCCCTGGTGGACGGGCGCGAGGTGGACATCGGCCTGGTCGGCGAGGTGACCGAGGTGGACCCGGACACCGTACGGGCCCTGCTCGACCGCGGCCGGATCCCGGTGGTCTCCCCGGTGGCCCGGGGCACCGACGGCCAGATATACAACGTCAACGCCGACCTCGCGGCGGCGGCCCTCGCCGCCGCGCTGGGGGCCGACAAACTGGTGATGCTGACCGACGTGGCCGGGCTGGTGCCCGACTGGCCGCGCGGCACCACCGTGGTGGACCGGCTCACCGCCGGGGAACTGGACGCCCTGCTGCCCTCGCTGGACGGGGGCATGGCCCCGAAGATGGAGGGCTGCCTGCGGGCGGTCCGCGGCGGGGTGGCCACGGCGCACGTCCTGGACGGGCGGGTGCCGCACACGCTGCTGGGCGTGTTCAGCGAGACGCCGCCCGGCACCAGGGTGGTGCCGGACCTGGCGCCCGGACACCTCTGAGCCACCCGCCGTACCACCGCACCACACCTGAGCGCCCGCACCGCCCGGCCGCCTCCCCCCGGAGCGCCGCCACGGGCGGTGAGGGGCCGGGCGCCGCCCGGCGTCCGGCACCCGGCGCCGACCGTCCAAACCGGAGGCCGACCGCATCCAACGGGACGTCCCGAAAGCGGCGTTCCCCCGGAGCGCGCGCGGCCCGTCCCGCACGGACGGTGGCCGGTACCCCGCCCACGCCCCGCACAAGGCCGGAGCCCGGTGTTTCCCGGTCTCCGGGGATCCCCGGCGGCTGATTCCCGCCGCTCGGCGGCACCGGGACGAGCCCGGCCGGCGCACCACCCCGGCCTTCGGACGGATCTTCCGTATCACCGAATTGCCATGTAATCAAAGGCGGTTGGCGAGTTCGCCACGCCTTCCACCAGTGGCTCCGGGTGGCTTGACACACCCGCCACGATCAGTGACGTTAGGTCAGCCTTACCTAAGTATCCGGGTAAGTCCGAGGAAGGATGGGCATGTCCGCACCACTTACGCACACCGGGTCCGGGGAGCAGTTCCCCGCTGTCCGAGACCTGGTGGGCATCGGCTTCGGCCCGGCCAACCTGGCCCTGGCGATAGCCGTGGCCGAACACAACACCGGACGGCCCTCCGGCGAGGCGGTACGGGCGGCGTTCGTCGAGCGCCAGGCGGCCTTCGGATGGCACCCGGGCATGCTCCTCGACGGCGCCACCATGCAGGTGTCCTTCCTCAAGGACCTGGTGACCCTGCGGAACCCGGCCAGCCCGCACAGCTTCCTGCAGTACCTGCGCGAGCACGGCCGGCTGACGGACTTCATCAACCAGAAGACCTTCTTCCCCACCCGGATCGAGTTCCACGACTACTTCCGCTGGTGCGCCGAGGACTTCACCGGCCAGGTGTCCTACGGCACCGAGGTCACCGGGGTCACCCCGGTGCCCGCCGAGGACCCGGACGGGCCCGTGGAGGTCCTGGCCGTGCACCACCGCCCCGCCGGAACCGCCGACGCGGACACCGGCCCCGGCGGCGCACCCCTGTACGCGCACAACCTGGCCCTCGGCACCGGCCTGATCCCGCGGCTCCCGCAGGGCGTACGCCGCGGCCCGCACCTGTGGCACAACAGCGAACTGCTGCACCGCACCCGCGCGCTGACCGGGCTCACCCACCGCCGGTTCGTCGTCGTCGGCGCCGGCCAGTCCGCCGCCGAGGCCGCCGAGCACCTGCACCGGACCTTCCCCGAGGCCGAGGTCTGCGCCGTCTTCGCCCGCTACGGCTACAGCCCGGCCGACGACAGCCCCTTCGCGAACCGGATCTTCGACCCGGCGGCCGTGGACGCCTTCTACACCGCGCCGGACGAGGTCAAGGACCGGCTGCTCGGCTACCACGGCAACACCAACTACTCCGTGGTGGACGGGGACCTGATCACCCAGCTGTACCGGACCGTGTACCAGGAGAAGGTCTCCGGCACCGAGCGGCTGCGGATCCTCAACACCAGCGAGGTCGCCGACGTCCGCACCGAGGACGGCGGGGCCGTGGCCACCGTCCGCTCCCTGATCGACGGCACCACCGCCGCCCTGCACTGCGACGCCGTGGTGTACGCCACCGGCTACCGCGCCCCCGACCCGCGCGACCTCCTCGGCGACCTGGTCGAGGAGTGCCTGACCGACGGCCGGGGCCGGCTGCGGATCGGCCGCGACCACCGCGTCGCCACCACCCCCCGGCTGCGCGCCGGGATCTACCTCCAGGGCGCCGGGACCGAGCACACCCACGGCCTCACCTCCTCGCTGCTGTCCACCCTGGCCGTCCGGTCCGGGGAGATCTGCGACTCGCTGCTGCTGAGCGGCGCCGAACGCGCGGTCCGCACCGGCCGCAACCGCCCGGCCGCGACCGCCGCGGCCGGCCCCCACCCCACGGGACTCCGGAGCTGACACGTGTCCGCCACCTCCTCCCCCACCCCGGCCCCCGCGGCCGACGCCGTCCCGCTGACCGCGGCCCAGGCCGAGTTCCTGGCGGCGCAGACCGCCGCCCCCGACTACGCCGGCCACAACGTGGGCCAGTACGTCGAACTCGTCGGCCCCCTCGACACCGAGGCCCTGCGTGACGCCGTGGCCCGCGCCTTCGACGAGGCCCCCTGGCTGCGCTTCCGGCTCACCCACGGCGACGACGGCCCGCGCCAGTCGCCCGTACGCACCCCCGGACGCCCCCGCAGGCCCGCCCTGCTCGACACCTCCGGCGCCGCCGACCCGGTGGCCGCCGCCCTCGGCCTGGTGCGCGGCCAGCTCGCCTGCCCGCCCCGGCTGGACCTGCTCACCGACCCGCCCGCCCCGGACGACGTACCCGATCTGGCCGGGAGCGTCCTGGTCACCGTCGGACCGGAGCACCACCTGCTGGTGCAGTTCTTCCACCAGCTCGCCGTGGACGGGCACGGGCTGGCGCTGCTGGGCCACCGCATCGCCGAGCTGTACACGGCCGCCGTGCGCGGCCGGACCGCCGGGCCCTCGCCCTTCGCCCCGGTGACCGCGCTGGTGGAGGCCGAGAGCGCCTACGCCGCCTCCGCCGAGCGGCGCACCGACCTGGCGGCCTGGACCCGGCACCTGGCCGGGGTCCTGCCGCCCGCCCCGCTGCGCGGGCGCAGCGCCCCGCCCGCGGACACGGCGCTGCGCGCCACGGTGGTCCTGGACCGGGCCGACACCGACGCCGTGGAGGCCGCCGCCCGCGAGGCGGGGGTCACCTGGGGCGAGGCGGTGCTCGCCGCGACGGCCGCGCACACCACCGCGCGGACCGGGGCGCCCGAGGCGGTGCTCGCGGTGTACGCCGCGGCCCGCACCGCGCCCGGCACCCTGCGGGTCCCGGCCGCCGCCGTGAACATCCTGCCCGTACGGGTGGCAGCCGGCCCGGAGGACACCTTCGGGGAGCTGCTGGCCCGGGCGGCCGCCGAGACCGCGTTCCTGCGGCGCCACCAGCGGGTCCGCGGCAGCGATGTGGCGCGGGCCGTGTGGCCCGGCCACGCGGGCTCCCGGGTGCCCGGACCCCTGGTCAACCTGCGGCCGTTCGAGACCGAGCTGGACTTCGCCGGGGTACCGGGCCGGGTGGTCAGCCTGGCCTCCGGCCCGGTGGACGACCTCGCAGTCTCCGCCTCCCGCTCCCCCGAGGGCCTGCTCCGCCTCGACCTGGACGCCAACCCCGCCCTGTACGGTCCGGCCGAACTGGAGTCCGAGGCCGTCGGTTTCGCGGCCCTGCTCACCGGCCTGGCCCGGCAGCCGCGCACCCCGGCCGGGCGGGTCGCCGCCGCGGGCCGTCCCGCCGGGGGCGAGGCCCCCGCGGCCCCGCCCCGGGCTCCGGCCGTACCGGCCGGGGACCGCGAGGAGGGCCCGCTGACGCTGCTGCCCGCCGCGCACCGGCTCCGGGAGGCCCCGGGCCACGCCGAACGCGCCCACGAGCACCTCCTGCTGACCGTCCCGCCGGGCCTGCGCACGGCCCCGCTGCGCCGGGCCCTGAGCACCCTGGCCCGCCGGCACCCGGCGCTGCGGCTGGCCCTGCACCGGGCGCACGGCGTCTGGAGCCAGGAGGTACGGGCCGCCGACGCGGCGCCCGCCGTCACCGACCCGGCCACCCTGCGCCGCTACCCGGCCGCGGGCCTGGACGCCGCCGCCCGGGAGCGGCTGACCGCGGCGGCCGCGCGGGCCGCCGGAGCCGCCCTGGACCCGGCCGCGGCCGCCGTGTTCCGGGCCTCCTGGCTCGACGCCGGTCCGGCCGAGCCGGGCCGGCTGCTGCTGACCGCGCACGCGCTGTGCGTGGACGACGCCTCCTGGCAGCTGCTCCTCGACGAACTGCCGGTGCTCTACGCCTGGTTCGCCGGGACCGGGACCGGGGCCGCCGACCGGCCCGCGGCGCTCGGCGCGCCCGGCGGGCTGACCGCCTGGGCCGCCGGACTGGCCACCCGGGCGCAGTCCCCCGCCCGGGTGCGGGAACTGCCGTACTGGACCGAGCTGTCGGAGGGCCCGGCGGCCCGTTCCTGGCCGGCGGCCGAGGGCGGCCACCGGGCGGTGACCCGGCTGGAGGTCCCGGCCGGAGCGCCCGGACCGCATCCGGTCGACGTGGCCGTGCTGGCCGCGCTGGCCGGGACCGCGGCGGGCCGGCCCCGGCTGCACGACGGCAGCCGCCTGCCGGTCGGGCTGGAGCTGCCCCGCCCGGAGTCGGCCCCCCGTACGGCCGGGCCGCTGTCCACCGTGCACGGCGTACGGCTGCCGCTCGGCCCGGACGGTCCCGAGCCGGTACGGCTGCTGCTCGCGGCCGTTCCGGACGAGGGGCGCGGCCAGGAGCAGTTGCGGCACCTGAACCCCCAGACCTCGGCGCTGCCGGCCGGTTCGCCCGGCCGCGGTGTCGTGTACCGGCGGCGCACCGCGCCCCGCGCCCCGCAGGCCGCTCCCGGCTGGGGCCCGGCCCCGGAGGAGGAGTGGCCCGCGGCGGGCGCGTACGGCGAGGAGCCGCCGCTCACCGGGCCGGTGGAACTGACCGCCGAGGTCCGCCCGGCCGCCTCCGGGGGCCACCGCGTGACCCTCCGGTGGCGCTGGTCCCCCGCCCTCTTCGACGCCGCCGAGGCGGCCGCGCTGTCCGAGGCCGCCACGGCCCTCGCGGCCCGGTTCGCCGCCGGCTCCTGAGGGCCGGGCCGCACCGGCATCCGCCGTGCGGCCCGGCCGCCCGCCCCACCCTCCCCCTGACGATCCACCGACCCACCAAGGAGACACCCCGATGGCCACCAACCCCTTCGAGGACGACGACGCCCGCTACTTCGTGCTGGTCAACGAGGAGAACCAGCACTCCCTGTGGCCCGCCTTCGCCGCGGTGCCCGACGGCTGGCGCGTCGTGCACGGCGAGGACAGCCGCGAGGGCTGCGCCGCCTACACCGAGGAGCACTGGACGGACATGCGCCCGGCCTCCCTCGTGGCGGCCGACGCCGCCGTCTGAGCCTCCGGGGGCGGGGGTCCCGTACCCCGCCCCCGGAACCTGTCAGAGGGTCAGCGCGTAGACCTGTGAGCCCCTGGACGGGTCCAGGGCCGCCGCCCAGGCGGCCGGGGCCTGCTCGGGGGCGACGGGTGCGAAGCCGTGCCGTACGAACAGCACGGCGGACCCCGTCGTCGCCGTGAACACCCGGGCGGCGGAGCACCGCCGGGCCCGTGCGAGCGCGGCCCGGAGCAGCGCCGACCCGATCCCCCTGCCCTGGCTGCCGTGCGCCACACAGAAGTTGTGGAGCACGGCCGCCCCCGCGCCCTCGTCCCGTACGGCGACGCACCCGGCCGGTCCGCCGCCGGGGGCGGTGCCTTCCGCGAGGAGGAACTCCCCGACGCTCGCGAGGTAGTGGCCGAGGGGGCGGGCGCGCAGCTCTCCGGACGCCACGAAGGTCCGGGAGAGGGCGAAGAGAGCGTGTGCGTCTCCGAGGTGGGCCGGCCGGACCGGTGCCACGGGGAGATCTGCTGCAACTGGAATCACAGAAATTAGGTTAGCCTTACCTAAGTCATCCGAGGGTGAGGCGGCCGCCCATTCCCCCGAACGAGGAAGCCACCCGCCATGACCACCACGTCCCCCGACACCACCGCCCTCCAGGCCGGCACCCCGGCACCGGGCGACCACCCGCTCCCCGAGGGGCCGTTCGGACTCGACCGGCTGCTCCAGGACGTCGCCGACGTCCTGTGCGCCGAGCCCGAGGAGATCGACCCCGACGAGAACCTGCTCGACCAGGGCCTCGACTCGATCCGGCTGATGTCCCTCGTCTCGCGCTGGCGGACCGAGGGCGCCCAGATCGCTTTCGTGGACCTCGCGGAGCGGCCCACGCTCCGCGAATGGGCCGAACTCCTCGCGCCGGCCTCCTGACCGGAGGCGGCCGCCGCGCCGCACCGACCCGCCCCACCGCCGCCCCCGCCCCGTCCCCGTCCCTCCATCGGAGCCCCCCGTGTCCCTGCGCGACCTCGTCATCGACATAGAACCGCTGCGCGCCTCACCCGACTTCCGCGCGGTCTTCATCGCCCGCGTGGTGTCGCTGTTCGGCCTGGGCATGGCCACCGTCGCGCTGTCCGCGCAGGTCTGGGAGATGAGCCGGTCCACCTTCCAGGTGGCCGTCGTCAGCATGATCATGAGCATCAGCGTGCTGGTCGGTTCCCTCTGGGGCGGGATGATGGCGGACCGCACCGACCGCCGCACGCTGATCCTCTGGGCGCGCGGCGCCGCGGCCCTGGCCTTCGCCGGACTCGCCGTCAACGCCTTCCTGCCCGACCCCTCCCTGTGGGCCATCTACCTCTGCGTGGCCTGGGACGGGCTGGCCTCCGGCGTCAGCGTCACCGCGCTGATGGCCGCCGCCCCCGGCCTGGTCCGCGACGACCAGCTGCCCGCCGCCGGGGCGCTGATGTCCCTCACCGGTGAGATCGGCTCCGTCACCGCCCCGTTCCTCGGCGGCGTCCTGCTCGCGCTGTGGGGCACCGGCCCGGTCTTCGCCTTCACCGCCGTCACCACCGCCGTCACCACGCTGCTGATCACCCGGGTCCGGCCGCTGCCCCCCGGTGGCGCGGACGAGGAGGACGAGGACGGCGGCAAGGGGCCCCGTTCCCCGCTGGCCGGCTTCCGGTTCGTCTTCCGGGACCGCGTCGTCGGCGGCCTGGTCCTGCTCGGCGGGGTGACCGCCACCTTCAACGTGCCCGTCGTGCTCTTCCCCGAGATGGTGGACCGCCGCTTCGGCGGCGGCGAGGTCATGCTCGGCCTGCTCTACACCGCTCCCGCCGTCGGCGCCGTCCTGGTCTCCGCCACCAGCGGCTGGCTGGGCCGCGCCGCCCGCCCCGGACGGCTGCTGCTGACCGCCGCGTTCACCGGCGGCCTGGCCACCCTCGGCTTCGGGCTGAGCGGCTCCCCCGTGCTCGCCTTCGCCCTGCTGGCCGTCGGCGGCGCCGCCGGAACCGTCTACGAGATCCTCGAGTACGCCCTCGTCCAGCACCACACCCCGGACGCGATGCGCGGCCGGGTCATCAGCGTGATCACCGCCCAGGGCACCAGCGGCGACATCGTCGGCGACGCCGAGGTCGCGGCGATCGCCCGCTGGTTCAGCCCCGCCGGCGCCGCGATCATCAACGGCGCGGTCTGCGCGGTCGCCGCCGTCGCGGTGGCCGTGGCCGTGCCGGGGCTGCGCAACGCCACCCTCCCCTCCCGGTCGGCCCTCGACGACGAGGAGCCCGCCCCGCGCGACGACGAGGCCCCGCCCGGCACCGCCGCCCCCGCCGCGGCCGGCGTCTGAGCCCCGGCCCCGCCGACCGCTCCCGCACCACCACCGGCCCAGCCCCGCACCACCACCGGCCCGCGCCGGGCCACCACCGGCCCGCCCCGCCCGTACCGCGGCCCCGCACGGCCACCGGCACCGCCGGTCCGCGACGCCGCCCCGGGGCACCCCGCGCGGCCGCACCCCGGCACCGCCCCCGTACACCTCCGGCCGACCGCCGTCCCGGTCCCGCCGACGACCACTGGAGCACCACCCATGAGCGACCGCACCCCCCAGCGTCTCCCCCTCACCGGGGCGCAGACCGGCGTCTGGTACGGCCAGCGGCTCGACCCGGAATCCCCGGTCTTCAACGTCGGCCAGTACGTCGAGATCCAGGGCCCGGTGGACCCTGAGCTGTTCACCGCCGCCCTGCGGCACACCGTCGCCGAGTGCGACGCCCTCACCGCGGCCTTCGGGGAGGACGCCGACGGGGAGCCGTACCAGGTGGTCCCGGCCGACCCGGCGGCCGTCCCGGTCGTGGTGCCCGTACTCGACCACCGCGCGCAGGAGGACCCGTACGGCACGGCCCTGTCGCTGATGCACCGTGACATGGCCACCCCGGCCGACCCGGCGCGCGACGCGCTGTACTGTTTCAGCCTGCACCGCGTGGCCCCGGACCGGACGCTCTGGTACCAGCGCGTGCACCACATCGCCCTCGACGCCTACGGCTTCTCGCTGGTGTCGCGGCGTACCGCCGAGGTGTACACGGCGCTCGCCGAGGGCCGCGACCCCGGCCCCTCGCCCTTCCCCGGTCTGGCCGCCGTCCTCGACGAGGAGGCCGGCTACCAGGGCTCGGACCGGCACACCGCCGACCGCGCCTACTGGCGGGAGCGGCTGGCCGGGCTGCCGGAGCCGGCCCCGCTGAGCGGCGCCGCGCACCCCGCCGCGCACTCCTTCCTGCGCGCCCACGCCGTACTGGGCCCCGCCCCGACGGGCCTGCTGCTGGCCGCCGCCCGGTCCGTGCGCGCGAGCTGGGCGGACGCCGTGACCGCCGCCTTCGCCGCCTGGCTGCACCGGGCGGGCGGCTCCCGCGACGTGGTCCTCTCGCTGCCGGCCATGGCCCGCCTGGGCTCCGCCGCGCTGCGCGTGCCCGCGATGGTGGTCAACGTGCTGCCGCTGCGGGTCCCCGTACGCCCGGACATGCCCTTCGGGGAGCTCGTCGCCGGGGTCGCGGGCGGGGTGCGCGAGCTGCGCCGCCACCAGCACCACCGGGCCGAGGACATCCGCCGCGAACTGACCCCGGGCGCGGAGGGCTCCGGCACCTTCGGCCCGATGCTGAACGTCAAGGCGTTCGACTACGGGCTGGACTTCGCGGGCGCCCCCGCCTCCGTGCACAACGTGGCCGCCGGGCCCGTGGACGACCTGACCCTCGGCGTGCACCACGACGAGGCCGAGGGCCGGATCCGGCTGGAGCTGGACGCGAACCCGCTGGCCTACGACCGGGCCGCCGCCGAAGGGCTGCTCGCCGAGTTCGCGCACTTCCTGACCGCCTGCGCCGAGGCCGGCGCCGACGCGCCCGTCGGCCGCCCCGACCTGCTCACCCCGGCCGCCCTGGAGGCCGTCACCGCCGACGCCACCGGCCGTACCGTGCCCGCCGGTCCCATCGTCGCCGCCTTCGCGGAGGCCGCGCGCCTGCACCCCGGGGTGCCCGCGCTGATCGCCGGGGACACCGTCCTCGACCACGCCACGCTGCACGCGCGCGCCGACCGGCTGGCCCGGCTGCTGATCGGGCGGGGCGTGGGCCCGGAGTCCTTCGTCGGGCTCGCCCTGCCGCGTGGCGCCGACCTCGTCGTGGCCCTGCTCGCCGTCCTCAAGGCGGGCGGCGCCTATCTGCCGCTGGACCTCGAATACCCGGCGGACCGGCTGCGGTTCATGGTGGACGACGCCCGCCCGGTGTGCGTCCTGACCACCCTGGACAGCGCCGCCCTCGCCCCGGAGGCGCCCGGCACCGAGCGTGTCGTCCTGGACGCCCCCGACACCCTCGCCGCGCTGGCCGCGCTCCCGGACGGCCCCGTCGGCGACGCCGACCGCCTCGCGCCGCTGACCGGCGCCCACCCCGCGTACGTGATCCACACCTCCGGCTCCACCGGCCGCCCCAAGGGCGTGGTGGTCCCGCACGACGCGCTCGCCAACTTCCTGCACATGCAGGCCGAGGTGCTGGGCCTGGCCCCCGCGGACCGGCTCGTCGCCGTCACCACCGTCTCCTTCGACATCCACGTCCTGGAGATCCACACCCCGCTGCTGTGCGGGGCCACGATCGTGCTCGCCGACCGGGACACCGTCCGCGAACCGGCCGCCCTGGCCGCCCTCGTGGACACCCACCGGCCCGCCGTCGTGCAGGCCACCCCCTCGCTGTGGCACGCCCTGCTGGAGGACGGCCGCCCCACCACCCTGGCCGGTACCCGCGTCCTCGTCGGCGGCGAGGCGCTGCCCGCCGCGCTCGCCGAGCGCCTGGCCCGCGCCGCCCGGTCCGTCACCAATGTGTACGGGCCCACCGAGGCCACCGTCTGGGCCACCTCCGCGGACCTTCCCGCCGACCACACCGGCGTGCCGGGCATCGGCCTGCCGTTCTGGAACACCCGCGCCCATGTCCTGGACGGGGCCCTGCGCCCGGTCCCCGCCGGGCGCCCCGGCGAGCTGTACCTGGCCGGCGCCCAGCTGGCCCGCGGCTACCTGGGCCGTCCGGCCCTGACCTCGGAGCGGTTCACCGCCGACCCCTTCGGCCCGGCCGGCTCCCGCATGTACCGCACGGGCGACCTGGTACGCCGCGACGCCGACGGGCGGCTGGAGTTCGTGGGCCGCGCCGACGACCAGGTGAAGCTGCGCGGGCACCGGATCGAACCGGGCGAGGTGGAGGCGGCGCTCGCCGCGGCCGCCGGCACGGGCCGCGCCGTGGCCCTCGTACGCGAGGACGAGCCGGGCCGGCAGCTGCTCGTCGGCTATGTCACCCGGGGTACGGACGGCACCGCGCCCGACCCGGCCGCCGTGCGGCGCGCCGCCGCCGAGGCCCTGCCCGCCTACATGGTCCCGGCCGCCGTGGTGGTCCTGGACTCCTTCCCGCTGACCGCCAACGGCAAGGTGGACCGCAAGGCGCTGCCCGCGCCCGCCGCCGGCGCGGCCGGTGCGGGCGGCGGTCGCGCCCCGCGCGGGGCCCGCGAGGAGATCGTCACCGGCGTCCTCGCGGACGTGCTGGACGTGGCGGAACTCGACCCGGAGGACGACTTCTTCGCCTTCGGCGGGCACTCTCTGCTCGCCTCCCGGGCCGCCGCCCGGCTGCGCACGGCGCTGGGCGCCGACTGCGCCATCCGCGACGTGTTCGAGGCACGCACGGCCCGCGCGCTCGCCGCCCGGCTCGCCGGACGCTCCGCCCCGGCCCGCCGCTCCCCCGCCGCCGCCGGGCGCCCGGAGGTGCTGCCGCTGTCGTACGCGCAGCAGCGCCTGTGGTTCCTGCACCAGCTGGAGGGGCCCTCCACCACCTACAACATCCCGTTCTCCGTACGGTTCGAGGACCGGCTCGACGCCACCGCCCTGGCCGCGGCCCTCACCGACACCCTCGCCCGGCACGAGGCCCTGCGCACCGTGTTCGAGGAGCACGACGGGGTCCCCGCCCAGCGGGTGCTGCCGGCCGGTGCCGCCGGGGTGCCGCTGCACGTGACCGAGACCGGCGGCGGTTCCGCCGTGGACGCCGCCGTGGACGCGGCGCTCGGCCACCGCTTCGACCTGTCGGCGGGCGCCCCCGTCCGCGTCACCCTGGTCCGCACCGCGGGCGCCGGTGACGTGCTCGTGGTGCTGCTGCACCACATCGCCTCCGACGAGTGGTCGATGGGCCCCTTCCTGGCGGACCTGACCGCCGCCTACGCCGCGCGGACGGCGGGCCGCGCCCCGGAGTCCGCCGCGCTGCCCCTCCAGTACGCCGACTACGCCCTGTGGCAGCGCGAGCTGCTGGGCTCGCCCGCCGACCCGGAGTCGCTGGCCGCCGGCCAGGCCGCGTACTGGCGGCGGGCGCTCGCGGGCGCCCCGCAGGAACTGGCGCTGCCCGCCGACCGCGGCAGGCCCGCCACGGCGGCCGAGGCGGCGGCCGGGGCCATGGTCTACCGGCCGGTCCCGGACGCGGTGGCCGAGGGCATCCGGCACCTGGCGCGGGAGAGCGGCACCAGTGTGTTCATGGTGGTGCACGCCGCGGTGGCGGCCCTGCTGCACCGGCTCGGCGCGGGCGACGACATCGTCCTGGGCACCCCGGTCGCGGGCCGCTCCGACAGCGCCCTCGACGAGCTGGTCGGCTTCTTCGTCAACACCCTGGTGCTCCGCACCGACCTGGGCGGCGACCCGACCTTCACCGAGCTGCTGGCCCGGGTACGGGCCACCGACCTGGCCGCCCTCGACCACTCCGACCTGCCGTTCGACGCGGTGGTGGAGGCGGTGTCCCCCGAGCGCTCCCCCGTCCGGCACCCGCTGTTCCAGACGATGGTCTCGCACAGCACGATCAGCCAGGACCTGCGGACCCTCTTCGGGCTGCCCGCGCGCGTGGACCGGATCGACCCCGGCGCCGCCAAGTTCGACCTCGACGTGACCTTCTCCGACTCGGCGCACGGCACCGGCCTGGAGCTGGAGGTCTTCTACGCGACCGCCCGCTTCGACGCGGCCACCGCGGAGGCGTTCACCGAACGGCTGCTGCGCATCCTCGCCGAGGCCGTCACCACCCCCGAACGGCCCGTCTCCGCATGGGAGTTGCTGGACTCCACCGAGCAGTCGGCGCTGGAGCGGTGGAACACCACCGGCCGTCCCGTCGCCCCCGAGTCGGTACCGGAGGTGTTCGCGGCCGGCACCGCCGCGCACCCCGACGCCCTCGCCGTGGTGGCGGGCGCGGACCGGCTGACCTTCGCCGCGCTGGACGAGCGCGCCGCCCGCCTGGCGACGCTGCTCGTGGAGGCGGGCGCGGGCCCGGACACCGTCGTCGCCCTGGCCGTGCCCCGCTCCGCGGACACCGTGGTCGCGCTGCTGGCGGTCCTGCGGGCGGGGGCCGCGTACCTGCCGCTGGACCTGGACCACCCGGCCGACCGGCTGGCCTTCATGCTCGACGACGCCGCGCCCGTCTGCGTGGTGACCACCCGCGCCGCCGCCGGCCGGGTGCCCGGGGTGCCCGCGCTGGTGCTGGACGACCCGGCGACCGGGGACCGGCTGGCCGCCGCCGCACCGCTGCCGCAGGTCCCGGTGCACCCGGAGCACGCCGCGTACGTCATCTACACCTCGGGCTCCACGGGCGTACCCAAGGGCGTCGTACTGCGGCACGCGGGCCTGACCCGGCTCTTCCGCGACCACCAGCGCGACCTGTACGGGCCGGTCGCCGACCGGCTGGGCCGCCGGGTGCGGGCCGTGCACACCGCCTCCTTCTCCTTCGACTCCTCCTGGGAGCAGCTGCTGTGGCTGGTCGCCGGCCATGAGCTGCACGTCCTGGACGAGTTCGGCCGCCGGGACGCCGAGGCCGTCGTCGGCTACGTGCGGGAGCACCGCATCGACGCCCTGGACGTGACCCCCTCGTACGGTCGGCAGCTCGTGGACGCCGGCCTGCTGGCCGGCACCTGGCGCCCCGCGCTGTTCCTGCTCGGCGGCGAGGCCGTACCGCCCGGCCTGTGGTCCGAGCTGCGCGGGATCTCCGGCGTGGAGACCGTCAACTACTACGGGCCCACCGAGTTCACCGTGGACGCGCTGGTCGCCCGGGTGGGCGACAGCCCCACCCCGGTGGTCGGCCGGCCGCTGGACAACGCACGGGCCTACGTCCTGGACGCGCGGCTGCGCCCGGTCCCCCCGGGCGTGCCCGGCGAGCTGTACCTGGCCGGCGAGCAGAACGCCCGCGGCTACCTGGGCCGCGCCGCGCTCACCTCGGAGCGGTTCACCGCCGACCCGCTGGGCGCGCCCGGCACCCGCATGTACCGCACCGGTGACCTGGCGCGGTGGCGGGCCGACGGCCTGCTGGAGTTCCTGGGGCGCACCGACGACCAGGTGAAGATTCGCGGCTTCCGTGTGGAGCCGGGCGAGGTCGAGGCGGCGCTCGCCGCCCTGGACGGGGTGTCTGCGGCGGCCGTACTGGTCCGCGAGGACCTGCCCGGCGCGGCCGGACTGCCCGAGCTGGTCGGCTACGCGGCCTCCGCCTCGGCGGACCCGGAGGAGCTGCGGCGCGCTCTGGCCGCCGTACTGCCCGAGCACCTGGTCCCGGCCGCCGTGGTGGTCATGCCCGAGCTGCCGGTGAACGTGAACGGCAAGCTGGACCGGGCGGCCCTGCCCGTGCCCGGCCCGCGCGCCGCCGGGGAGTCCCGGGCGCCGCGCGGAGCGGCCGAGGAGCGCATCGCGGCGGTGTTCGCCGAGGTGCTGGGGCTGACGTCGGTCGGCGCCGAGGACGACTTCTTCCGGCTGGGCGGGCATTCGCTGCTCGCGACCCGGCTGGTGGCGCGGATCCGGGCGGCCGGTACGGCCTGCTCGGTGCGGGACGTCTTCGAGGCGCGCACGGTGGCGGGGCTCGCGGAGCGCCTGACCGGCCGGGGCGGCAGCGGCCGTACGGAGCCGGTGGCCCTCGCCGTGCGCCCCGGGCGGCTGCCCATGGCCCCGGCCCAGGCCCGGCTGTGGTTCCTGGACCGGCTGGACGGCCCCTCGGCCACGTACAACGTGCCGCTGGCGGTCCGGCTCTCGGGGCCGGTGGACGTCGACGCGCTGCGGGCGGCGGTCACCGATGTGGTGGCCCGGCACGAGGCGCTGCGCACGGTCTTCGGCGAGGACGCCGAGGGCCCGTACCAGCGGGTGCTGGAACCCGGCGCGGCCGAGGTGCCGTTCACCGTGGCGGCGGTCGGCGCCGAGGAGACCGAGGCGGCGCTGGACGCGGCCGCGGGCCACGCCTTCGACCTGGAGCGGGAACTCCCGGTGCGGGTGAGCCTGCTGTCGGAGGGCGCGGCGGAGCACACCCTGCTCGTGCTGTTCCACCACATCGCCTCCGACGAGTGGTCGACGGGCCCCTTCCTGGCCGACCTGGCCGCGGCCTACGCGGCGCGCACGGCGGGCCGGGCACCGGAGTTCGCCCCGCTGCCCGTGCAGTACCCGGACTACGCGCTGTGGCAGCGCGGGCTGCTCGGGGACCCGGCAGCACCGGACTCGGTGGCCACGGCGCAGGCCGCGTACTGGAGCGGGACGCTGGCCGGGATCCCCGCCGAGCTGACCCTCCCCGCCGACCGCGGCCGCCCGGCGGTGCCCTCGCACGAGGGCCGCACGGTGACGGTGGGCCTGCCCGAGCACCTGGTGGCCGGGCTGGAGGGGCTGGCCTCCTCCGCCGGGACCACCATGTTCACGGTGGTCTCCTCGGCGGTGGCGACGCTGCTGCACCGGCTGGGCGTCGGCGAGGACGTACCGCTGGGCTTCCCGGCCTCGGGGCGTACGGCGGAGTCCCTGGACCCGCTGGTCGGCTTCTTCGTCAACACCCTGGTGCTGCGCGCCGACCTGTCCGGCGACCCGGGCTTCGCGGAGCTGCTGGAGCGCACCTCCCGCGCGGCGACGGGGGCGCTGGAGCACGGCGACCTGCCGTTCGACGCGGTGGTCGAGGCGGTGGCGCCCGAGCGGTCCCTGTCCCGGCACCCGCTGTTCCAGACGATGGTGGCCTACGAGGGCGGTACGCCGATGCCGTCCGGCCTGTTCGGCGCGTCGGTGACGGCGGCCGAGCGCCAGGTGGGCGCGGGCGCGGCCAAGTTCGACCTGGAGGTGCTGTTCCGGCGGACGCCGATCGGGATGAGCTGCGGGATCCGGTACGCGGTGGACCTCTTCGAGGAGTCCACGGTGATGGCCCTCGCGGGCCGTCTGGTCCGGCTGCTCGACGCGGTGGCCGCGGACCCGTCCGTACGCCTCTCCGCCATCGGGCTCATGGACGAGGCCGAGCGCGAGCAGGTCCTCCACGGCTTCAACGACACGGCGGTGGCCCTGGACGGGCCGACCACCCTGGCGGACCTGGTCAGCGCCGGAGCCTCCGCGGCCCAGGGCCCGGCCCTGGTCTTCGAGGGCACCGCACTGTCCCGCCCCGACTTCGAGACGGCCGTCAACCGCCTCGCCCGGCTGCTCATCGGCCGCGGAGTCGGACCCGAATCCATCGTCGCCGTCGCCCTCCCCCGCTCCACCGACCTGCTCATAGCCCTCCACGCCGTCGTCCGCGCCGGAGGCGCCTACCTCCCGCTCGACCCCTCGCTGCCGGCCGACCGGCTGGCGTACATGACGGCGACGGCCCGCCCGGTGTGCCTGCTGACCGACACCGCTTCGGCGGCTGCCGTACCGGCGGCCGACGGCATGGACGTGGTGCTGCTGGACGCGGCGGGAACGGTGGCCGAGACCGCCGGCCTGCCCGCCGGACCGGTGGCGGACGCGGAGCGGACGCGGCCGCTGCTGCCGCGCCACCCGGCGTACCTGATCTTCACCAGTGGTTCGACCGGCCGGCCGAAGGGCGTGCTCGTGGAGCACGAGGCCATCGTCAACCGCCTGGAGTGGATGCAGCACGCCTACCGGCTCACCGCCGAGGACCGGGTGCTCCAGAAGACGCCGACCGGCTTCGACGTCTCCGTCTGGGAGCTGTTCTGGCCCCTCGCCCAGGGCGTGCCGCTGGTCATCGCCCGGCCCGAGGGCCACAAGGAGCCCGCGTACCTGGCGGAGCTGATCGGTGAACAGCGCGTCACCGTCTGCCACTTCGTGCCCTCGATGCTCGGCGCCTATCTGGCCGAGCACCGGATCGGCGCCACCCCGGCCCTCCGGCTGGTCGTGTGCAGCGGCGAGGCCCTCACCACGGACCTGGTGGAGCTCTTCCACGCGCACAACACGCACGGCGCCGAACTGGCCAACCTCTACGGGCCCACCGAGGCAGCCGTCGACGTCACCGCGATGACGGCCGCCGCCGGTGCGCAGTCGCCCACCGCGCCGATCGGTACGCCGGTGTGGAACACCCGCACCTACGTCCTCGACGACCACCTCAACCCCGTACCCCCCGGCACCCCCGGAGAGCTCTACCTCGCAGGCACCCAACTCGCCCGCGGCTACCTCACCCGACCCCACCTCACCGCAGAACGCTTCACCGCCGACCCCCACGGACCCACCGGCAGCCGCATGTACCGCACCGGAGACCTCGTCCGCCAAACCCCCGACGGAACCCTCCACTACCTCGGCCGCACCGACCACCAGATCAAACTCCGCGGCCTCCGCATCGAACCCGCAGAAATCGAAAACACCCTCACCACCCACCCCCACCTCACCCACACCACCGTCCAGCTCCGCGAAGACACCCCGGGTGTCCAGCACCTGGTGGCGTACGTGGTGGTGGCCGCCGGGCTCGCGGAGCCCGGTGCGGCGGAGCTGCGGGCGTGGGCGGCGGACCGGCTGCCCGAGTACATGGTGCCGAGCTTCTTCGTGACGCTGCCCACCCTGCCGCTGTCCGCCAACGGCAAGCTGGACCGCAAGGCGCTGCCCGCGCCCGAGCTGCCCGGGGCCACCGTCGCGCGTGCCCCGCGCGACGCCCGCGAGGAGATCGCCGTCGGCGTGTTCGCGGACGTCCTGGGCCGCGCGGTGGTCGGCGCGGACGACGACTTCTTCGCGCTCGGCGGTCACTCGCTGCTCGCCGCCCGAGTGGCGGCCCGGCTGCGGGAGTCCCTGGGCGGCGAGTGCGCCGTACGGGACGTGTTCGAGCTGCGGACCCCGGCGCGGCTGGCCGAGCGCCTGGCCGGGCGGGCCGCGGGCGACGCCCGCCCACTGCCGGTCCTGGCCGAGGCGGCCGCCCTGCGCGCCGAACGGCCGCCGCTGTCGTACTCCCAGCACCGGCTGTGGCTGCTGGACGCCCTCCGGGGCACCGGCACCGTCTACAACGTGCCGGTCGCGGTGCGGCTGCGCGGGCCCGTGGACGCGGACGCGCTGCGCGCCGCCGTGCAGGACCTGGCCGCGCGGCACGAGGTGCTGCGTACGGTGATCGCCGAGCACGAGGGCGAGCCGTACCAGCGGGTGCTGCCCGTGGAGCGGGCCGTGGTGCCGGTGGAGGTACGGGACGTGCCCGCGGGCCGGCTCGACGCCGAGGCGGTGGCCGCGGGCGGGTACGTCTTCGACCTGGAGCGGGACCTCCCGCTGCGGGTGACGCTGCTGCGGGCGGCGCCCGACGAGGCGGTGCTGCTGGTGCTGCTGCACCACATCGCCACCGACGAGGCGTCCACCGGCCCGCTGCTGGCGGACCTGTCGGCCGCCTACGAGGCCCGTACGGCGGGCCGCGCGCCGGAGTTCGCCGCGCTGCCGGTGCAGTACGCCGACTTCGCGCGGTGGCAGCGCGAGCTGCTGGGCGACCCCGCCGACGCGGAGTCGGTGGCGGCCGCGCAGGCCGCGTACTGGCGCGAGGCGCTGGCGGGCTCCCCTGCGGAACTGGCCCTTCCGGCCGACCGCGGGCGTCCGGCGGAGCCGAGCTTCCGGGGCGGTGTGGTGCCGTTCGCGGTGCCCGCCGCGACCGCGGAGGGGCTGATCCGGCTGGCCCGGGGCGCCGGGGCGACCCCGTTCATGGTGGTGCACGCGGCGGTGGCCGCCCTGCTGCACCGGCTGGGCGCGGGCGAGGACATCCCGCTGGGCAGCCCGGTGTCGGGGCGCGGTGGCGGGCAGGAGCTCGACGGGCTGGTCGGCTTCTTCCTGAACACCCTGGTCCTGCGGACGGACGTGTCCGGTGACCCGGGCTTCGCCGAGCTGGTGGGCCGGGTGCGGGACACGGCGCTGGCCGGGTTCGCCCGCGCCGACCTGCCGCTGGAGTCGGTGGTCGAGGCGGTGGGACCGGAACGGTCCCGGTCGCGCAATCCGCTCTTCCAGACCATGGTGACCTACCACTCGGCGGAGCCGGCGGCGGAGCTGAGGGAGCTGTTCGGCGTGCCCGCCGAGGAGTTCCCGGTGGAGACCGGCGGGGCCAAGGTGGACCTGGAGCTGGCCTTCGGCACCTTCCGGCCGGACACCGGCTTCGAGGGCGGGATCCGCTATGCCGCGGACCTGTTCGAGGAGTCGACGGTCGTGGCCCTCGCGGGCCGTCTGGTCCGGCTGCTCGACGCGGTGGCCGCGGATCCCTCCGTACGCCTCTCCGCCATCGGGCTGATGGACGAGGCCGAGCGCGAGCAGGTCCTCCACGGCTTCAACGACACGGCGGTGACCCTGGACGGCCCGACCACCCTGGCGGACCTGGTCAGCGCCGGAGCCACCCGGGCCCACGGCCCGGCCCTGGTCTTCGAAGGCGCCGAACTGTCCCGCCCCGACTTCGAGACGGCCGTCAACCGCCTCGCCCGGCTGCTCATCGGCCGCGGAGTCGGACCCGAGTCCATCGTCGCCGTCGCTCTCCCGCGCTCCACCGACCTGCTCATAGCCCTCCACGCCGTCGTCCGCGCCGGAGGCGCCTACCTCCCGCTCGACCTGTCCCTCCCCGGGGACCGGCTGACGTATCTGCTGGACACCGGTGGCCCGGTGCTCACGCTGACGGACGGGGACTCGGCGGCGCTGCTGCCGACGGGTCCGGAGATTCCGCGGGTGGTGCTGGGATCGGCAGAGGCCGAGGCGGAGCTGGCCCGTCAGTCCGACGGGCCGGTGACGGACGCCGAGCGGACGCGGCCGCTCCTCCCCCGCCACCCCGCCTACGTCATCTTCACCAGTGGTTCGACCGGTCGGCCGAAGGGCGTGCTCGTGGAGCACGAGGCCATCGTGAACCGCCTGGAGTGGATGCAGCACGCCTACCGGCTCACCGCCGAGGACCGCGTCCTGCAGAAGACCCCGACCGGCTTCGACGTCTCCGTCTGGGAGCTGTTCTGGCCCCTCGCCCAGGGCGTGCCGCTGGTCATCGCCCGGCCCGAGGGCCACAAGGAGCCCGACTACCTCAACACGCTCATCGCCGATCAGCGGGTGACCGTCTGCCACTTCGTGCCCTCGATGCTCGGCGCCTACCTGGCCGAGCACACCGTCGACAGCACCCCGGCCCTGCGCCTGGTGGTGTGCAGTGGGGAAGCCCTCACCACCGATCTGACCACGCAGTTCCACGAGCGCAACACCCAGGGCGCCGAGCTGGCCAACCTGTACGGGCCCACCGAGGCGGCCGTGGACGTCACCGCGCACCGCACCACGCGGGACTGCTCCGAGGCGACCGCGCCGATCGGTACGCCGGTGTGGAACACCCGCACCTACGTCCTCGACGACCACCTCACCCCCGTACCCCCCGGCACCCCCGGAGAGCTCTACCTCGCCGGAACCCAACTCGCCCGCGGCTACCTCACCCGACCCCACCTCACCGCAGAACGCTTCACCGCAGACCCCCACGGACCCACCGGCAGCCGCATGTACCGCACCGGAGACCTCGTCCGCCAAACCCCCGACGGAACCCTCCACTACCTCGGCCGCACCGACCACCAGATCAAACTCCGCGGCCTCCGCATCGAACCCGCAGAAATCGAGAACACCCTCACCACCCACCCCCACCTCACCCACACCACCGTCCAACTCCGCGAAGACACCCCGGGCGTGCGCCGGCTGGTCGCCTATGTGGTGCCCGCCGAGGGCCGGACCGTGGAGGTGGAGGAGCTGCGGGCGCTGGCCGCCGCCCGGCTGCCGGAGTACATGGTCCCGTCGGCGTTCGTGACGCTGGAGCGGCTGCCGCTCTCGGCCAACGGCAAGCTCGACCGCAAGGCGCTGCCCGCGCCCGCGCTGCCCGCCGCGGCGGCCGCGGCCGTGGCGGC
>NZ_JBEYVX010000037.1:0-63003 GCF_040644195.1 Streptomyces sp. NPDC047014
CATGGTCTTCGGCCGAGAGCGGGCCGCCCCGAGCGGGGGGGCGCGGGGGGGGGGGGGGGGGGGGGGGGGGGGGGGGGGGGGGCGGCCCCCCCCCCCCCCCCCCCCCGGCCGGGGTGACGCGGGGTGTACGGGCGTCAGATGCGGTCCGGGCCGTAGTACCCGCCGACCTGGCGGTGGTAGTCCTCGTTGCCCAGGTGCGTGTCCCGGTCGAACTCCGGCGCGTTCTTGATCTGCTCCTTCGTCCGGTCCACGTGGATCTTCCGGTCGTCGGCGTCGATCCGGGTGACCGTTCCGGCGGGCAGGAGGACTTCCTTGCCGAAGATCCACGGGCCGGTGTCGACCACGAGGTAGGCGGAGCCGACCTCGTCGGAGTGCTTGTCGACCTTGCCGATGGAGCCGTCCGTCGCCTCGACCTTGTAGCCCGTCAGGTCCGTGCCGGCCAGGCGGCCGGACGTCTCGTGGTAGCCCCACACGTTCTCAGTCATACGAAGACTCCTCACTTGCTGTGTCGACGGCCGCTCCCGCCCCGAAGGGACCGGGTGGCGCGGCCTCGTTGAGGACCGGCTGCCCCGGCAGAACCGCTTCACACGTGGAATCGGTCACCTTCTGTCCACGGCTCGCGGGCCGGTCCGGCGGCGGGCTCCCGCCCGGTGATTCCGGGTGGAGGGAGGCGTCTTCGGATCGGGCGGGCATGCCTTAAGGTCTGCGGGGAACTCATACAAAAGGATGTGCGTTGTGGCTGATAAGAACGTTTCTGAACGGCTGATCGGCCTCTTGAGCGTCCGAGGTGAGGACCTGGGTGCGGAGTGGGCCGACAAGGTCACCGACTCCCTGGGCGGCCGGGTGAGCCGCAACGAGGTCCACCGTGAGCTCCAGGAGTTGTACGCGGCGCTGGTGGCCGCGCTTGGGGAGGGCAGCCTGGACGCGCGCGGGGAGGCGTTCGGTGAAGTCCGGGCGCTGCTCACGGAGTTGTCGCGCAACCGGGCCCGTCAGGGGTTCACCCCCACCGAGACGGCGGTGAGCGTGTTCACCCTCAAGGAGGTCCTGGAGCCGGCGCTGACCGGCGAGGACAGCGATGTGCGCGCCTACCTGAACTTCACCGCCCTGCTCGACGCGTTGGGCCTGTTCACCATCGAGGTGTACACCCGGACCCGCGAGGAGCTGATCTCCGCGCAGGCCGAGCAGTTGATGGAGCTGTCCACGCCGGTGGTCAAGTTGTGGGACGGGATCATCGGGGTTCCCCTGGTCGGCACGCTGGACTCGGCGCGGACCATGGTGGTGATGGAGAAGATGCTCCAGGCTCTCATCGACACCGGTTCCGAGCAGGCCATCATCGACATCACCGGTGTGCCGGCGGTGGACACGGAGGTCGCGCAGCACCTCCTCAAGACGGTCGTGGCCGCGCGTCTGATGGGTGCGGAGTGCACGATTTCCGGGATCCGGCCGCAGATCGCGCAGACCATCGTGGCCCTGGGGATCGACTTCGGCGACATCGTCACCAAGGCCACGCTGGCGGACGCGCTGCGGCACGCGCTGCGCCGCTCCGGCACCACGCTCTCGCGTACCGCCCCGCAGGCCGGTGGCCGGTGAGCGAGCGGGTTCCGGTCCTTCGGATCGGTCAGGTCCTGCTGGTGTCGATCCAGACGGATCTGGACGACCAGGCTGTGATGCTGCTTCAGGACGATCTGGCGGCCGCGGTGGTGGATTCGGGTGCCCACGGGGTGGTCATCGACATCACCGCGGTGGAGATCGTGGATTCGTTCGTGGGGCGGATGCTCGCCACCATCGCGTCGATTTCGCGTCTGCTGGACGCGCAGACCGTCGTGGTCGGCATGCGGCCCGCCGTCGCCATCACCCTTGTGGAGCTCGGTCTTTCGCTGGGCGGGGTACGGACGGCGCTGACCCTGGACAAGGGGCTGCAGGTCCTGGAGCGGCTCCGCGGCCGGCAGGAGGGCGACGCGTTCTTCCCGCTCGCCGGGTCCGGTGACCAGGGTGCCGGGCCGGATGCCGCGGCCGGCCTGTGAGCGGGCCGGCCGGGGGCCCGACCGTACTCGTGATCAACGCCAACGCCGGGGTGGTCCAGGCACGTCAGCTGGTGCGTGCGCTGGCCCAGCAGTGCCGGCTTTCGCTGGTGGAGCAGACCAAGCTGATCACCGCCGCCAGTGAGCTGGCACGCAACACCCTCATCTACGGGGGCGGCGGCACCATGACCGCCGCGCTGGTGGAGGAGCGCGGCCGGCGCGGTGTGCGCCTGGTCTTCGCCGATCAAGGGCCCGGTATCCCGGATGTGGAGCTGGCTCTGACCGACGGGTGGACCTCGGGCAGCGGGATGGGACTGGGCCTGTCCGGGTCCCGGCGGCTCGTCGACGACTTCGTCCTGGACACCGCTCCGGGGCAGGGCACCACGGTCGCCATCACCAAGTGGGCCCGGTGATCCCCGTGGGCGGGTCACCGCTGCTGGACTGCGAGGACTCGGCCTGGTTCCGCGACCAGTACGAGGCCGCCCGTGGTGCGGCGGCCGCGCTGGGGCGGCGTATCGGCCTGGGAGAGCACCGCACCGCGCAGCTGGTCCTGGCCGTGACCGAGCTGACCACCAATCTGGCCAAGCACACCGCCGACGGCTCGCTGTTGCTGCGGGTGCTGCGCAACCGGAGCGTGGCCGGTGTCGAGGTGATCGTCATCGACGCCGGGCCCGGCATGCCCGATGTGCCGGCCGCTCTGCGGGACGGCGTGTCGACGGTGGGGACGCTGGGGCTGGGGCTGGGAGCCGTACGGCGGCTCGCGGACCGGTTCGACGTGCACTCGGTGCCGGGCACCGGAACCGTACAACTGGCCCGGTTCTGGCCGCACCCGCTGCCGCCGTCGGTGGCGGGCGAGCCGCTGGTCGGAGGGATCACCCGGCCCATCGGCGGCCAGGAGATCTGCGGTGACGCCTGGGCCGCGCGCGGGGACCACGGCGCCGCCGAGGCGTCGCGTACGGTGCGGGCCGGCGGGGAGAGCACGTCGCGTACGGTGTTCGACTGGTCGGCGATGACCGCGGACCGGCCCGGCGGCGCGTCGTCGCGGACGCAGCTGGCGCGGCCGGACCCCGGCCGGGCAGCGGACCGTGGGCCGGCGCCGGCCGAGCGCGCGGCGGCGGCGCCGGCGGCCGTCGGTCTTTCAGGGCCCCTGCGGGACGCGGACGTCGAGCCGGGCCGCGGCGTTCTGGTGATGTCCTGCGACGGGCTCGGCCACGGCCCGATGGCGGCCGCCGCCTCCCAGGCGGCCGTCCACGCCTTCCGTACCGGTACGGGACACACTCCCGCCCAGGTCATGGAGGAGGTACACCGGGCGCTGCGCGGCACCCGCGGCGCCGCGGTCGCGGTGGCTCGGCTGGAGCCCGGCGGGCGGCTGCTGTTCTGCGGTATCGGGAACATCACCGCGTCGGTCGTCACCGCCGACAAGCGCTCCAGCCTCGTCTCCCACCCCGGCATCGTCGGCCATCAGATGCGCCAGCTGCGTACCTACGAGCACCGGCTGCCCGAGGGCGGGGTGCTGGCGATGCACTCCGACGGGCTCAGCGACCGCTGGAAGCCGGGCGATCTGGCCTCGTTCCTGCACCATCCCCCGGCCCTGATCGCCGCGGGTCTGCTGCGCCAGGCCGGGACCCGTCGTGACGACGCCAGTGTGGTGATCACCAAGGGGGTCCGGTAGCCGTGGGCTTCCCCCGTACCCGTGACCAGGCACCCGCCCTGGTCGCCGTGGTCGCCACCGAGCAGGACGTCTTCGCCCTGCGCCGGCGCGCGAAGACCGTGGCCCGGGCCGCCGGGCTGGAGGACCGCGACCAGGTCCGCCTGGCCACGGCCCTGAGCGAACTGGGGCGCGACCTCCTGCGGCCGGCCCCGATGACGGTCACCTTCGACGTGCTGTACGAACCGGCGGCGCTCAAGGCGTCCTTGAGATGGGCCGACGAGCGGATCCCCGGCGGCGAGTCCCTGGCCGCCGTCACCCGCCTCCTGCCGCAGACCGCCTACCTGCCCGCCCCCGGCGCCTCCGCCGGGGGCGGGGCCGGGTGGCGCGGCGGCCGGATCGACATCACCTGCCCGCTGCCCCCGCTCTCCCCCACCGAGCTGACGGCAGCGCAGGCGAAGGTCCGCAAGCTCGTCGAGGCATCCGTACCGGCGACCGCGATCGATGACCTGCGGGCCCAGTCCCGCGACCTGATGGCGGCCCTGGAGGAGGCGCACGCCCAGCGCGACGAGCTGGAACGCCTCAACGAGGAACTGACCGAGACCAACGCCGGCGTCATGGCCCTGTACGCGGAACTCACCGTGGAGCACAAGGACGTCGTCGAACGGTTCAGCCAGGAGCACGAACTGGCGCTGATGCTCCAGCGCACCTTCCTGCCCGCCTCCCTGCCCCGGTCCCCCGGTGTCGAACTCGCCGTGCGCTACCTGCCGGCCGTCACCACCGCCGAGATCGGCGGCGACTTCTACGAGGCGGTCGACACCCCGGACGGGCTGCTGCTCGCCGTGGGCGATGTCGCCGGACACTCCCTCCAGGCGGCCGTCGTCATGGGCCAGCTGCGGCATGCGCTGCGCGCGTACGCCGCCCAGGGGCACCCGCCGCATGTGCTGCTCAAGCACCTCGACCACCTCCTCCGCCTGCACCAGCCGGGCTGGACCACCAGCCTGTGCATCGCGCTGATCGAGCCGGGCAACAGACGCCTGCACCTCGCCAACGCCGGCCATCTGCCGCCCCTGCTCCTGCCTCCCGGCGGGCCGCCGCGCTTCCTGCGGGAGCACGGGCCGATCCTGGGCATCGGTCTGCCGCACCCGCCCGCCAGCACCCACGAGATCGAACCCGGCAGCCGCCTGCTGATGATCACCGACGGGCTGGTCGAGACCCGCGCCGACGACCTCTACGAGCGCCTCGACCTCCTCGCCGCCACCGCCGAGGCGGGCCCCCACGAGCCCGAGGCGCTGTGCGCGCTGCTCGTCGACACGTTCGCGGCGGAACCCGACGACGACATCATCGTCTTCACCGCCCGCCTCAGCCCGGCGCCGTGAACGGCGGGCCGGTGCCGGCCGGGAATCAGGTCTCGTGGCGGCCTTCGGCGAATTCCTCGACGATCTTGGCGCAGAAGGCGGGGAGGTCGTCCGGGCTGCGGCTGGTGACTAGGCCGTTGTCGGTGACCGTCTCCTCGTCCACGACCGTGGCTCCGGCGTTACGCAGGTCGGTGCGGATGCTGGGATAGGAGGTGAGGGTGCGGCCGCGGACCACGTCGGCCTCGATCAGGGTCCAGGGCGCGTGGCAGATCGCACCGACCGGTTTGCCGGAGGTCACGAAAGCCCGGACGAACGCGACGGCGTCCTCGTCCTGGCGCAACGTGTCGGGGTTGACCGCGCCTCCCGGCAGGATCAGGGCGTGGAAGTCCTCCGCCGAGACCGAGCCGATCAGGGCGTCCACCGGGAAGGTGTCCGCGAGCTCGATGTCGGAGTTCATCGCCTGGATCCTGCCGTCCTGGCTGCCGCCCTCCACCGACACCAGCACCGTCTCGGCCCCGGCCGCCCGCACCGCGTCCCGCGGCTGGACCAGCTCCACCTGCTCCACACCGCTCGCGGCCAGGATCGCGATCTTCTTCCCCGCCAGGGTTCCGCTGCTCATACCGACCTCCTCAGGCGTACCGGCCGGACCCGTGCGGAAACCGGCCGGGATGTCACCGCGCGCCTACCCCTCCCCCGGCACCGGAATCAGGTCGGGCCGTGCCGTGGGCCGTGCCCGCCATGTGGGTGCGGACCAGGTCCAGGTAGGCGGCTGCCAGGCGGTGGCAGTCGCCCGGCCAGCGGGCCGAGACGTAGTGGGCGTCGCGGACGACGAAGCCGCGGCCCGGGCGGGCGGCGGTGTCGCGCCGGGGCAGTATCGGGCCGGAGCGGAAGTGGCGCCGGTCGGCGAGGGCGGCGGTGACCTCCTGCTGGACCGTGGTGCGGTAGGTGCGGTAGTAGCGGCCCAGCCAGAGGCGGGTGAGGTTCCAGCCGGTCAGTTCCAGCAGGGAGGTCAGCGCGGTCGTGCGGCGGCCGTGCAGGACGGAGCGGCCGGTGGCCGGGTCCGTGGCCCGCGCGGCGAGCAGTACGCCGTGGCAGACGGCTCCCACCGGCAGCCCCTGGGTGAACACCCGCGCGAAGAGCTGCTGGGCGGTGGTGTCCTCCAGGAGCGTGCGCATGCCGGTGGCGTGGCCGCCGGGGACGAAGAGGCCGGTGAGGCGGGCGTGGTCGACGGCCCGGTACGACATGGGCGCGAGGAAATCGGGGTCCTGGGTGAGGCGGCGGTAGGCGGCGAGTTCGGCGCGCCGGGTCATCAGCCAGGGCGACAGCCAGGAGAAACCGAGGTCCGTGAGGCGGGGGTCGGCGAGCGCGACCTTGCCTTCGGGAGTGGCGAACCGCACCTCGTATCCGGCGTCCTTGAGCGCGGCCCACGGCACGGCCGCCTCGGTGGGGTCGTAGTCGCCCGCGGGAAGCAGGAACAGGATCACGGCGTACTCCTCTGCGCGGTGGGGTCCGGGCCGGCCCGGGTCCTTCGGTGTCCGCGGGTCGACCCTAGGAGCGGACAGGGCCGGAGTCATTCACTCCGGCGGCCATGATCTTGACTTCCCCGACGCCGCCCGGCGGGCAGCCTGCCCGGGACCGGTATTGACGGGGCGGGGGCGCCCGCATTGACTGGCCGCCGTGTCCCCCGCCGAGCCGCCCTCCGTCACCGCCCGCTACGCCCTCGGCGTCCTGCATGCCACCGGCGGGCCCGGGGCCTGGGAACCGCCCGGGGAGCGGCTGGAGTTCGGGCAGATGCGGGCGGTGTGGGACGCCGTGCTCGGCGCCGGGGACGCCGGTCCGCACACCGGGCTGCTCGTGGGCGACCGCCTCCGGCCCGAGGACCTGCACATCCTGGGCCATCTCGTCCTCACCAGCGCGTGCCTCGCGGACGCCGCGCGGGCGGCCGAGCGCTACCACCCCCTGGTGAGCCAGATGGGGACGGTGGCCCTGCACCGGGACGGCGGCGCGAGCGGCACCGGCAGCACCGGCGGCACCGGCCGGCTCCTCTACCGGCCTACGGCCGCCGCGGCGGCCATGCGTCCGCAGCAGGTGGAGGCCGTCGTCAGCTGCATGGTGCGGGCGGGCCGCTGGATCGCGGGCGAGGACTGGGCGCCGCTCGCCGTCTCCTTCGCCCACCCGCTCAAGGGCCCGGCCGAGCCCTACACCCGCGTCCTCGGCTGCCCCGTCACCTTCGGCGCCCCGGAGAACGCCGTCACCGTGGCCGCCGCGGACCTCGACCGCCGCCGCCCACTGCACGATCCCGCGCTGCACGCCCTGCACCGCTCCTACGCCGACCGGCTCCTGGAGCAGCTGCGCGCCTCCCCGACCGTGTCCAGCCGCGTCCGGCACTGGCTCGACCGCGCCGAGCTCGGCGAGACCGGCCCCGAGGGCCCGGCGCGGGAGCTCAACCTCAGCGTGCGGACCCTGCGCCGGGCACTGCACGCCGAGGGCACCTCCTGGCGCGCCCTCCTCGACGCGGCCCGGCACACCCGGGCCCGGCGGCTGCTGGAGACCACGGCGCTGCCGCTGGACCGGATCGCCCCGCTCGTCGGCCTGAGCGGTGCGACGGCGTTGGTCCGGGCCTTCACCCGGTGGGAGGGCGTCCCGCCGGGCGCCTACCGCAGCCGCCGCACGACCTCGCGCACATAAATTTCACAACTCGGCTCCGGAACACGGCGAAAGACCCCGCACACCCTCCGCGCCCGCATTCGAGCGCCGCTCCGGATCCCTCCACCGAGCAGTGCGTACGGGTCTCAGCGCGCCCCGGTCCGGCAGCACCGGGCCCCTCACCGCCAGGCACTCCATGGCCGGAACCGTTCCCCGCGCGGTACGGGCGGAGCGCGTCGCTCCGCCGGAAGGTCCCAGGCAGCGGCCGCGCCGGGCCGCAGCACCACCGGAACGCCGCTCGTAGCCGCCCCCGGCGTGAAACCGAGCCCCCGCGGGCCCCCGCGCGCCGGGCCGCTCCGGCATGCCTGGGCCCCGTACCGCACTCCCCGCCCGCTCCCCCGCACCCGTCGGCCGTGCCCGCGTCATGTGCGCCCCGGCTTTGCTGATTCATGACCGGAGCATGGCGAGGATGTTACGCGGCCGTGGGCCTCTTGTGGGCGAGCGGAGGGTGGGTCAACCTTTCGAAGGCGAGGGCGAGTTGACGGGTTGTCATGCGCATGCCGCTCCCTGCATGCGCAGCACACCCCTTCAGCACGCCCCCGCTCATCCCCGCCGTGCACCACCCCTGAGGAGGACCCCCCACATGTCCGTGATGCGTCACACCCGCCGGAGGCTCGCCGGCATCAGCGCGACCGCCGTCGCGGCCCTCGCGCTCGGCGCGGCCGCCGCGCTGCCCGCCTCGGCCGCCGACAGCGGCGCGCAGGGCGTCATCGAGAACGCCGGCGCCGCCGGGACCGTCTCCGGCAGCTACATCGTGACCTTGAAGGACTCCGCCGCCCGCTCCACCGCCGACAGCGGCAAGTCCGTGGCCAAGCGGTACGGAGCCCAGATCGACCGGACCTACAGCGCGGCCCTGAACGGCTACTCCGTCAAGGTCTCCGAGGCGCAGGCCAGGAGGCTCGCCGCCGACCCGGCCGTGGCCTCCGTCGTACAGGACCGTGTCTTCACCGTGGACGCGACCCAGCCGAACCCGCCGTCCTGGGGCCTGGACCGGATCGACCAGCGGGCGCTGCCGCTGAACCAGAGCTACACCTACCCCGACAAGGCGGGCGAGGGCGTCACCGCGTACATCATCGACACCGGTGTCCGCATCACCCACCAGGACTTCGGGGGCCGCGCCTCCTACGGCTTCGACGCCATCGACAACGACAACACCGCCCAGGACGGCCACGGCCACGGCACGCACGTCGCCGGCACCGTCGCGGGCGGCGCCTACGGCGTGGCGAAGAAGGCCAAGATCGTCGGCGTTCGCGTCCTCGACAACAACGGCTCCGGCACCACGGCCCAGGTCGTGGCGGGCATCGACTGGGTGACCCGGAACGCCGTGAAGCCGGCCGTCGCCAACATGTCGCTCGGCGGCGGCGCGGACTCCGCCCTCGACACGGCCGTCCGCAACTCCATAGCCTCCGGCATCACCTACGGCGTCGCGGCGGGCAACGAGTCCACCAACGCCTCCACCAAGTCCCCGGCGCGCGTGGCCGAGGCCATCACCGTCGGCGCCACCACGAACACCGACGCCCGCGCCAGCTACTCCAACTACGGCACGGTCCTGGACCTCTTCGCGCCGGGCTCCTCCATCACCTCCTCGTGGGCCACCGGCGACACCGCCACCAACACCATCTCCGGTACCTCGATGGCCACCCCGCACGTGGTCGGCGCGGCGGCGCTGTACCTGGCGCAGAACCCGTCGAGCACCCCGGCCCAGGTCCGCGACGGCCTGGTGGGCGCCGCGACCCCGAACGTGGTGACCAACCCCGGTACGGGCTCCCCGAACCTGCTGCTCAACGTCGGTGACGGCGGCACCGTCCCGCCGGGCAAGCGCTTCGAGAACACCGCCGACTACGCGATCGCCGACAACGCGACCGTGGACTCCCCCGTCACCGTCAGCGGGGTCGCGGGCAACGCCCCGGCGTCCCTGACCGTCGCGGTCGACATCAAGCACACCTACATCGGTGACCTCAAGGTGGACCTGGTCGCCCCCGACGGCTCCCTGTACAACCTGCACAACCGCTCCGGCGGCAGCGCGGACAACATCATCAAGAGCTTCACCGTGAACGCCTCCTCCGAGGTCGCCAACGGCGTGTGGAAGCTCCGGGTGAACGACAACGCCAACGCCGACACCGGCAAGATCGACTCCTGGGCGCTGCAGTTCTGAGCGCACGGACCGGCGTATGACCACTGAGCCGCGATGAACAGGCGGGGGCGACCACGGGGCGGTCGCCCCCGCCGCACGTTCACGTCAGCGGACAGGCATGGAACCGGTGGGAGCGCACGTTCCCGAAGGCGGCGGGCAGCTCCGCGATGCCCTGGCCGGGCCGGACGACCCGGCTCTGCCCCTGATACCCGGTGTCGCTGTACACGGTGACGCACCGGCCCCACAGCCGCCCGTCCCGCTGCCAGGTGCCGGCGGCGTTCCAGACCGACACCCCGCCGTTGAAGCCGACGTAGGCGGTCGTCTCCGGGTACCAGCGCATGTCCCGCGCGGCGAAGCTGGCCACCCCGGTGTACGCGGGCCCGGTCCACCCGCACAACCAGCCCGCCGGGATCGCACCGGCGGCCGAGGCGGCCGGGGGCCGGCCGTCCCCGCTCTCGACCGGCGCGCCGCCCCCGCATAGGGTCCGCGCATGGTCACGTATGAGCGTGAGATCACCGGGCCGGTCGGACTGTGTCTGCCCGACGGCAGGCTGGATCCGGCAGCCGTCGGCTGGTCGCGGCAGCCCCTGCACCGCTCCGCGATCCCGGGCTGGGGCCGTACCAAGCGCTGGGAGTACTGGTGCGTCACGACGCCGACGCACCTGGTGGCCCTGACCGTCAGCGATCTGGACTACCTCGCACTGAACTCCGTGTACGTCCTGCGCTACGGGCCGGGCGGACCGCGCGAGTTCGAGCGCACCGCGCTCCTGCCCGGCGGCCGGGGCGTGCGCCTGCCGGACATGGTCGCCGGCTCCGGGGGCACCGGTTCCGTCGTGGTGGGGCCCGAACGCCCCGTGCGCGGGCAGGTCCGTGTCGAGATCGGCGCCGAGCCCGGCGGGACCCGGCTGCGGGCCCGCTGCCTGGGTCCGGGCCGGGTGCCGGTGGAGGTGGACCTGTACGCGGCCCTGCCGGACGGGCACGAGACGCTGTCCGTGGTGGTGCCGTGGAGCGACCGGCGCTTCCAGTACACCTCCAAGCACACGGCGCGCCCCGCCACGGGCACGGTCACCGTCGGGAACGAGGTCCTGCCGTTCGGGGACGGCGCCTGGGCCGTCCTGGACCACGGCCGGGGCCGCTGGCCGCGCCGGGTGCGCTGGAACTGGGGCGCCGCCTCCGGGCGTACGGACGGGCACACGCTCGGGATCCAGCTCGGCGGCCGGTGGACCCGCGGCACCGGCGCGACCGAGAACGCGCTGTGCGTGGACGGCAGGCTCACCAAGATCGGCCGCGAGCTGGTCTGGGACTTCGCCCCCGAGGACCCGGGGGCGCCGTGGACCGTCCACGACGGCCCGGACGGGCAGGTGGACCTGCGGTTCACCCCGTTCCACGTCCGGCGCGTCCGCACGGACGTGGGGCTGATCGGCAACCGCACCGACCAGTGCTTCGGGCACTACACCGGCACCGTCCGCGCCGACGGGGGCCGGCGGATCGCGGTCGACGGCCTGCTGGGCTGGGCGGAGGACGTCCGCATGCGGTGGTAGGGGCCGGGCTCCCCGGTCAGTCGCGGCCCCCTCCCGCCCCGTCCAGCGCGGTGACGGACCCGCCGCCCGCGAGGCTCCCCGTCAGGGACACCGCGCCCTCCGGGCCGGTCCACGGGGCCGCGAGGGTCCGCTCGGCGGCGTGGGCCCGGACCGCGCCGGTCGCGGTCACCCCGGTGACGTGGCGGCTCCCGGCGGCCAGCAGGTACCAGCGGCCGGCGGGCGAGCGCCAGCGGAAGCCCGCCAGGAGGTGCTGCCCGAACCGGCTGCAGGCGGCGGTGGACCGGGCCCGCGCCACCTCCTGCGGGGGTCCGCCCTCGGGGCGGAGCCGGACCGTGACATCGCCGGGCCCGGCCCAGCCGGAGGCCCGCGTACAGGACCAGACGGCGCGGCCGGCGCCGTCGGGCAGCGGGGCGGCGGCGAAGTCCCAGACGTTGACGGCCCGGTACGCGCCCCCGCGCAGCTCGCCGAGGCCGCAGGCCAGGGGTGCCCAGGCGGCGCGGGCCTCGGGGCCGGTGGCCTCGCGCGGCTGGCGGGCCTGGACGGCGCCGGGGCCGTCCGGCAGCGGGGTGTAGGTGAGGTGCACCGGGGACAGCGCTCCGAGGTCGCTGAGGACGAAGGAGTGCTTCTCCACGATGCGGGCGGAGGAGGTCAGTTCGAGGACGGGCCAGGAGGCGCACGCTCCGCCGGCCGCGGGCACGGCAGCCGGGGCGGTGACCCCGTCGGCGGCCACGGTCAGGGCCCGCGCGGTGTCGCCCGGCGCCCTCAGGTCGCGGGTGCCGGCGGTGGCGATCCAGGGGGCGAGGAGGTAGCGCGCGGAGGTCCCGTCGGCGCTGCGGGTCAGGGTGAGGGCGGCGGCCGTGGTGACCCCGGCCTCATCGGTACGGGTGAGGTCGAGGGTGCGGCCGCCGGAGCCGGAGGCGCGTTCGCCGTAGCGGGCGACGCGGTCCCCGTCGCGCAGGAGGACCACCGCGCGCCCGTCCAGCTCGCCCGCGTACAGCAGTTGGGGCGGTCCCGCGGGTGCTTCGGCGGTGGTGCCGGGCGTGGCGGTGACCTTGGCCGTGCCCGGCGCGGCCCAGGTGGCGAGGGCGCGGCGGAGGAGGTCGCGGTCGCCGGAACGGCCGCCCCGGGCGGGCCAGGCGGTGAAGTCGACGCGGGCGGTGTCCGCCCATGCCTCGGCGGACACGCGCTGGAGCCGGGCGGGATCCAGCGCGCGGGAGGCCGCCGGTCCGGCGGCGGGCCGTACCTCCGGGCCGGTGGGCCCGCCGCGGACGGTGAGGACGGTGGCGGTGACGGCGAGGGCGGCGAGACCGGCCCAGCAGGCGCGGGTCCGGCGGCGCCTGCGGAGCAGGTCGGTGGGGCGGGCGCTGACCACACTGGCGTCGAACTCCGGCCGGCGCAGGGCCCGGAGCAGCCCCTCCGCGACGGGCAGCGCGAGGGCCTCCCGTACGGCGGCGGCCGAATCCTCGGCCCCGGCCTCGGCGAGGAGCCGCGCGGTCTCCGCCTCGGCCAGGCCGTCCAGGTGGTGCAGGACGAACGCCGCCCGGACCGGCGCGGGGGCGTCGCCCAGCGCCTGGGCCGCCTCGTCGATACCGCCCGCCGGGGGCCAGAGTCTGAGCCCCCAGACGAAGGGCGGTACGGGCGGCCGCGCGCCCCGCGCCCAGGCGGTGCGGGCGGGCCCGGAGCGGGCGAGGGCGGCGCGCAGGACGCGGACGCGGACCAGCGCGAGGGGCCGGTCCGGATCGTCCGTGCCGCCCGGCGCGGTGCCGGAGTGGGGCAGCGCCCGCTGGACGGCCTTGTGGGCGCGCAGCACGCGTGTGTGCCGGCCCAGCGAGTCCGGGAGCGTCAGGTAGGCGAGCCGGACCAGTCGCGGGTACTGCTCGACAAGTACCGCCTCGGCGTGCTCGACGGAGGCCGAGCCGATTCTCTGAGAGGTGCTCACGCCTGTGTCGAACGAGTGAATCCTGAGATGGTCACACACCCCGCCCGCGTTCCCGCCCGTACCCTGCGGTGATGCGGGCAGGTTCACCCGTTCGTGGGCTCAGGGGCGCGGCTCCTGGCCGTTGGAGGGGGTGGCGGGGACCTTGTCCTCCGTGGGGCCGCCGCGCGTCGCGCCGCGACCGGTGCGGCGCAGCGCCTGGCCGCCCGTGCCCGGGGCCGTGAGGTAGCCCAGGGTGCCGGTGAGCTCCAGGAGGCGGTTCAGCTGTACCGTCCGGCCGTCCAGGTGGAGCCCCGCGCCCGCCTTGTCGATGCGGCGCCTGACCATCAGCAGGGCCGACAGGCCGCTGGAGTCGACGGCCGACAGCCCGGTGCAGTCCAGCCACACGTCCCGGACCCCGGGGTGGGCGGCGAGCACCTGCTCCACGGCTTCGACGAGGTGGTCGGCGTGGCGGTGGTCGAGGTCGCCGCTCAGCTCGACGCGCACGGCCTCGGACGAGGAGGAGTACGTCAGGCCGAGCGGGGCGGAGGGCAGACTCGTCATTCAGCGGTCCCGGCAGCGGTGAGAGGGGTACGGGTCAGGCAGGCGGCTCCGGCACGCAGGGTGGCGGTGGCCCGGGGGAAGTCCTGGAGTTCCCGCTCCAGGAGCCGGACGGTGGGCACCAGGGAGGCGGCCGGGACGCCCCGGGCGTCCAGGACCCCGGCGGTCCACAGCAGGAAGCCGGAGAACAGCTCCTCGTCGGCGGTGTAGAGGGCGGCGGCGAGGAATTCGACGATGTGGGAAAGGTCCTCGGCGGTGCGCTCGCGCTGCACTTCCGTGTAGCCGCGCATCGCCGGGAACGCGCCCTCCAGTTCCTTGAACACGCTCCGCACCAGCCGTGGGCGGCTGCGCGCGACCAGGGTGTACTCCTGGTCGCTGAGGTGGGGCAGGTCGTCGATGGCCTGGTGGCCCGGCCGGGGCCGCGGCAGCGGGCCGGCGGCCAGCTTGTCGGCGGCGGTCCGGGCGTCGGGGGCCCAGGCGTCCGCGCCCAGCAGGCGGGCGTAGCGGCCGCCGGGACCGAAGGCAGCCCCGCCGACGATCACCGGGGTGCCGACGGCCTGGCAGGCGGTGATGGTGGCGTGGGCGGCGGGCAGCCGGGTGGCGAGGGAACCGGAGAGCGCCACGGCGTCCGGGCCGGTGCGGTGCAGGTGGGCCACGAGGTGCGGGGCGGGCACCTGGGCCCCGAGGTAGTCGACGCGCCAGCCGCGCAGCCGCAGCACCTCGGCCAGGAGGCGGGCGGGCAGGGCGTGCCATTCGCCGTCGACGCAGGCCACCGTGACCCGGCCGCGGGTCGGCGCCGTGCGGGCCGAGGGGTGCAGGGCGACGGCGGCGATGGCCCGGTCGTTGATGGCGGTCGCGGCGTGCTCCTGGGCAACGCTGATACGGTTCGCCGCCCATTCCTGGCCGACCCGGCCCTGTACGGAGGCGATGACGTCGAGCAGCAGGTCCTCGGCCGCGGCGCCCTCCTCCAGCGCGCGCAGCACCATACCGACCGTGGCGGCCTCGTCGAAGGCCATCACCGACTCCCACACCCGCGCGCGCAGCTCCGCAGCGGCCGGGAAGGCGGCCCTGACGGTGACGGTGGCGGACGGCGGGGCGGGCGCCACCGCGGCCGCCGGTGCCGGTGCCGGTGGGGCCGCCGGTGCCGCCGCGGTGGTCTCGTACGGGCTCACGCGGTGAACCGCCCGCGGGTGTGGCCGTCGACGGCGCTGAGGTGGTTGGTGCGCGGGGCGGAGATCACGACGACGGCCATGTCGTCGTGGCGGCCGGACCCCACCCACTGGGAGGTGAGCATCTGCACATGCTCCACCACCGCCTCGGCGGGCATCGCGGCGCACTCCGACAGGGCGCGCCGCAGCCGCTCCTCGCCGAACATGGCCCCGCCCATGGGTCCTCCCCGTGCCTCGCTGATCCCGTCGGTGTACAACACGCAGGTGTCCCCGGGAGCCAGGGTCACACGTGCCGTCTCGGTGGTGATCTCGGGCAGCGCGCCCACCAGTGTGCCCTTCGTACGGGCCTCCTCGACCCGGCCGTCGGAGCGCAGGATGAGCGGGGCGGGGTGCCCGGCGCTGGTCAGCCGCAACCGTACCGTGTTGCCCTCGCGGGCGGCGGAGGCCAGCACCATGGTGGCGAAGCGGGCGTTCTCGGTGTTGAGCAGCGAGGTGTTGAGGAGGCTGAGGATCCGGTGGTGGTCGTCGGACATCGGCAGCAGGGCGTGCAGGGTGTTGCGGATCTTGCCCGTCATCACCGCCGCCTCCAGTCCCTTGCCGCACACGTCCCCGAGGACGACGAGGGAGGGCTCGCCCTCCTCGCTGGCGGGGTGCACGTCGTAGAAGTCGCCGCCGACCCGCTCGTGGTCCTTGGAGGGCCGGTAGCCGCCGGCGTACTCCACGCCGGAGACCTGGTGCAGCGACGGCGGCAGCAGTTCGCGCATCAGGGTGTCGGTGATGGACGCCTGCTCCGCGTAGAGCCGGGCGGCGGACATGGCGGCGCCGGCGCGGGCCGCGAAGAGGCGGGCGAACACCTCCTCGCCCTCGGTGAAGGCGCTCGCGCCGTCGGCCCGCAGCAGGACCAGGGCGCCCGCGGGCACCCCGTGCCCGGGCAGCGGGGTGATGACGATCGAGCCCAGCGCGGCCAGGCCCTCCGGGACCAGCCAGGCGGGCGCGGCGGCCGGGTCGATCCACCGGGAGGGCACGGGCGGGAAGCCCTGGAGCGCCTCGGCCAGGCCGGGCACCGCCTCGGGGTCGACCGCCCTGCGGGACACCGACGGGGTGCCGCCGCGGACGCAGGACACGATGGGCAGCTCGATGCCGTGGGCGGGGGCGATCACCAGGGCCGCGTCGGCGAGGTGGTCGGCCGCCATCTGCGCGGTGACGTCCATGCAGCGGTCGAGGTTGAGGGAGGACAGCAGGAGGTTGGAGGAGCGGACCAGGAACTCGGTGCGTTCCCGCTCGGTCCACAGGGCTTCGCGGGCCAGCCGGTGGTCGGTGTCGTCGACGAGCCACCACACGACCGTGCCGTCGTCGCGCGGGGTCGGATGTGCCTCGTAGGAGCGCTCCCCGACGGGCCCCTGAACGGTGCCGGGCACGGCGGAGGGGCGTTGCGCGGGCAGCGGGGAGGTCAGCCGCGTGTGCGCGGCCACCAGCCAGCCGGGGACCGCGTCGGCCATCGCCGAGCCGGGGCGGGCGTCCGGGAACACCAGACCTGCCGCCTCGTTGACGTGGACCAGGACCGCACCGGCGTCTGCGACGAGCACCGGATAGGGGGCCTGACTCCACGACGGGCCCACGGTGGGCGGGCCCGGCGTCGTCTCGGTGGAAGGAACCAAACGTAGAAGGCCCGCTGTGCGGACCCCTCACCTCATCGCGTTGATCGCGTCGGAAAAACCTCGGACCATACAGTTGTCCTCCGGCAACCATCCTCCATGTGCACTACCGCGTGCAACCGCGCGCCGGGCCCGGGGCCGCCGTAGCCACTCCTTCGGGTGACGGTAGCCGGGTCTCCGACTTGTTACGGGGACCCGGTCACCGGGGGCTCACGCGATGTAGGAGGATGTCCCGGTGACCGGAGAGGAAGCGGTCGTCATCACGACCACAGCACACGACGCGACCGTCATCACCCTGCGGGGCGAGATCGACGAGGAGAACGCGCCGTACCTGGCCCGTGCCCTCACGCGGGCGGCGGCGGACGACGGCCCCGGGCGCACCGTCGTGGACCTGTCCGGTACTCCTTTCGTGGACTCTTCCGTGCTGCACGCGCTGCTCGACGCGCAGCGGGCGCACACGGCCGCGGGTTCGGTGCTCGTCCTCGCCGGGCCCTTGCACACCGCCGTCCGACGGCTGTTCGAAGTCACCGGATCCGCCCCGGCGTTCCGCATGGCGGACAGCCTGGCGACCGCGATGACATGCTGACCACCACCCCCCGTTCCCGAACGGGTCGTCACGGTACGACCCGTGCGGCCATGGGCAGGCGATGAGTATGAACCCACCCCCGCCGTCCGAAGCCCCCCTGGGCTCGCAGCGGCACCACGAGGACGTCGCCGAGGCACGGCCCGCCGGTATCGGGCGCACCGGTACCGGGCGCACCAGCACCGGGCGCGCCGGAACCAGGCCCGCGGGGCCGCCCGACACGGCGGCCGCGGCCCGTGAGCGTGTCCGCGAGCTGCTGCTCCTGGCGGGCGTCAGCCTCGACAGCATCACCGCCGCGGACGCGCTGCTCGTCACCTCGGAGCTGGTCACCAACGCGATCCGGCACGGTGACGGGGTGACCTCCTTCCGGGCCGACGTCGCGGACGACCTGCTGCTGCTGTCCATCGCCGACGCCAATCCGCGGCCTCCCGCGGCCCGTACGGGCACGGTCGACCACCCCGGCGGATACGGCTGGCCGCTCATCCAGCGGCTGGCGGAGCACGTGGACTGCCGCACCCGGCCCGACGGCAAGACGATCACGACGGCCCTGCGCCTGAACTGACGCGCGGCCGTCCTCATTCGGCTGCCGCCGCGCGCGGCTGTCGTCGTACCGCCTTTCCCGGCCCCCTCCGGCCGCCTTCTCGACTCCCTTCCGATTCCCGTTCGCACCGCCGTGACCAGGGCGTTCACCGGTCGTTACGTTCCGTGTCCGTCGTCGGGCGGCGGGTGAGCGGCGGCGTGCGGGGTAGGCGCGCCGTGACACCCCCGCAGTCGGAGGAAGGTGAGGAGTGCGATGAGCACAGTGGAAAGCCGGCCGGCCCACAGCGGTGACGCGTCGGTGGGCGAGCTGGTCTCACGGGCGTCGCAGCAGATGTCGGAGCTGGTCCGCGAGGAGATGCAGCTCGCGCGGGCGGAGATGACGCAGAAGGGCAAGCGCTTCGGCCTCGGCGGCGGCCTGTTCGGCGGCGCGGGGCTGGTGGGCATCCTGTCCGCGCAGGCCCTGGTCGCGGCCGGGATCGCCGCCCTCGCCCTGGTCCTGCCGTTCTGGGCCTCGGCCCTGATCGTCGCCGCCGTACTGGCGGTCGTGGCGGCGGTACTGGCCCTGGCGGGCAAGAAGCAGGTCGCCGAGGCGGGCAAGCCCGCGCCGGAGCAGACCATCGACAGCGTCAAGGCCGATGTGGCCCGGATCAAGGAGAAGGCACACCGATGAGTCACCAGCCTGAGGGTGAAGAATCCGCGCAGACCCCCGAGCAGCTGCGCGCGCAGGTGGAGCACACCCGCGAGGAGCTGGGCCGGACGGTGGAGGCGCTGGCGGCCAAGGCCGATGTGAAGGCGCAGGCGCAGGAGAAGGCGGCCGAGGTCAAGGCGCAGGCCCAGGAGAAGGCCGCGGACGTCAAGGCGCAGGCCCAGGAGAAGGCCGCCGACGTCAAGGCGCAGGCCCAGGTGAAGGCCGCCGAGCTCAAGGACCACACGGCGGAGAAGGCGGCCGAGATCAAGGAGCACACGGCCGAGAAGGCCGCGGCCGTGACCGAGCAGGTACGGGAGAAGGCGGCGCGGGCGGCCGAGGTGGTCCGGGACAAGACCCCCGAGTCGGTCCGCGAGAAGGCGGCCCACGTCGGGCAGTTCGCGTCCGAGCACACTCCGGAGCAGGTACGGACGACGGCCGGGAACGCGGCGGCCGTGGCGCGGGAGAACCGCACGCCGCTGCTCATCGGGGCCGCCGCGCTGCTGGTCCTGCTGCTCGTACGCCGGAACCGGAGGCGCAAGTGAAGGCATCCAAGATCGCTTACAGGCCGGTCGGCCTGACCCTCGGCGCTCTCAGCGGCCTGATCGCGGGCGCGGCCTTCAAGCAGGCGTGGAAGGTGCTGGGGCACGACGACGACGCTCCCGACGCCATGGACGAGGACCGCACCTGGAAGGAGGTCCTGATCGCGGCCGCGCTGCAGGGGGCCGTCTTCGCCGTGGTCAAGGCCGCCGTCGACCGGGCGGGAGCGGCGGGCACCCGCCGGCTGACGGGCACCTGGCCGGGCTGAGCCGACGGGTGGCGGGCGGGCGACCGGTGGGCCGGGTGGGCGGCCGACCGGCGCTCCGGTCTGCGCCGAGCCGGTCCGGCGGGCGGGTGGCCCGGTCGGGCGGCGGCCGGCCCGCCGTGGGGCGCATCATCGGGCCGTGACGGGCAACACGGCCCTCCATGACGACGCAGAACGACAGGGTCGCGAGACCCTACCGGCTGGTGTGGCTCTTGCCCGTCCAGACCGTCTCGATGGTGCTCCTGGGCCTCTGGGTGACGCATGTGGCGGTGGGCCTGTGGCCGCTCACCGAGGAGGACCGGCTGTCGGAGGCGTTCGCGACACACCGCACGCCGGTCGGCAACTCCGTCACCGCGGGGCTGTCCCTCCTGGCCAGTACGGAGGGCATCGTCGCCGTCACCCTGGTCTGCCTGGCCGTGCTGCTGGCGGCCCCGCCCGCCCCCCGGTGGTCGGCCGCCCTGTTCCTGGGCGCGTCGGTCGCCGTCCAGTCGGCCGTCTTCCTCGTCGTCACCTACTTCGTGGAGCGGCCCCGCCCCGAGGTCCCGCAGCTCGACGGGGCGCCGCCCACGTCGAGCTTCCCCTCGGGGCATGTGGGCGCCTCCGTCGCCCTGTACGGCGGCCTCGCCACCCTCGTCCTGAGCCGTACGCGCGGCCCCTGGCGGTATGTCACCGCCGGCGCGCTGCTGCTCGCACCGCCCGCCGTCGCCTTCTCCCGGGTCTACCGGGGGATGCACCACATGTCCGATGTGATGGGCGGCCTGCTCAACGGCACCGTGACGCTGCTGATCCTGGGCTCCGTGTTCCTGTCCACCCGCCGCGGCACCTCGGGCCGGACGCGGCGCGGAGCCTCCAAGTCCGGGGCCGTCCCCGCCCTCCCCGGTCCCGCGGACGGGACGCGTCCGGGCCGCCGGGTGGTGGTCGTACGCCACCCCCACGGCTGCCCGGACGGACTCGCCGCCGAGGTGCGCGCCCTGCTCGACGCGCACGGCTATACCGCGCAGCGGTGGACCTCGACCGCCGCGGACCGGCCCGCCGGGGACCTCGCCGAGGAGTGCGCTGCGGGCCGTGTGGACCTGGTCGTGGCCTGCGGCGGCGACGGCACCGTCCGCGCCTGCGCCGACGTCCTGGCCGGCACCGGCGTCCCGCTGGCGCTCGTACCCTGCGGCACCGGCAATCTGCTCGCCCGCAACCTGGACCTGCCCGCCGATCCGGCCACGGCCCTCGACGAGGCCCTGGGCGGCGCCGACTTCGGGATCGATGTGGGCCGGATCGAGGGTGACGGCCTGCCGTCGGCCCGGTTCACGGTGATGGCGGGCGCCGGCTTCGACGCCGCCATGGTCCGCGACGCCTCGCCCGTCCTCAAGGCCCACCTGGGCTGGGCGGCCTACGCCCTGTCGGCGGTCCGGCACCTGGGCGACCCCCGGATGCGCCTGACCCTCCGCCTCGACGGGGGCCGCCGGATCCGGCGCCGGGCGCGGATGGTCGTGGTCGGCAACGTCGGGGCGCTCCAGGCCGGGCTGGAGCTGCTGCCGCTGGCCCGCCCGGACAGCGGGCGGCTGGAGGTGGTGCTGTTCGACCCGAAGGGGGCGGCGGGCTGGCTCGCCACCATGGCCCACCTGGCGACGCGTGTCGTACGCCGCCCCGCCGCGGGCGCGGTGGCCCCCGCGGCACCTACCGCCTCCGCGCCGAGCGGCACGGACACGCCGAGGGCGGTCGCCGGTGGGTCGCTGGAGTATTTCAGCGCCACCCGGATCGAGATCCGCTTCGCGCGGCCCCAGGTGCGCGAGGTCGACGGCGAGGCGCTGGGTGAGGGCACCCGGCTGACGGTGGACACCGAGGCGGGCGCCCTGCGGCTCCGGCTGCCCCGCGCCCCCGGAGCCGCGGCCGGGCCGGCCGACGTAGCCGAGGCCACGACCCGTACCGCACCCAGCGCGCAGCGCTGAGCCGCCGAAGCCGTTGCGGAACGCGCGCCGCGCACCACGCGGGCACGCACCGCCAGAAGGGAAGAAGAAGACGATGGGGACCGCCACCCAGGTACCGCAGAGACGCGACGTGCGGGGCGAGGAGCTGTCCGGCGACGAGGCGTGGGAGGCGCTGCGCCGCTACGGCAGCTGGCGTCTGGCCCGGGACGCCTTCATGCGCTTCCGGTACGCCGACGGCTTCAGCCACTCCCGCGCGCTGGCCCTCCAGACCGTGCTGTCGATCGTGCCGCTGGCCATCGCCGCCATCGGGCTGTCGAGTGTCCTGCACACCGAGGAGATCGGGCGGGTGGCGGAGCTGACGATCGGCCGGCTGACGAGCGGGCCGAGTCAGGAGATGGTCGACGAGGCTTTGCGTCAGAGCCGTCGGCACGCGGGCGACGGCGGGCAGGCGGCCCTCTGGCTGGGCCTGTTGTTCTCGCTGGTCAACGTCACCACGAGCCTCTGCCAGGTCGAGCGCGGCGCGAACCGCATCTACGGCAACGAGCGCGACCGGCCGTTCCTGCAGAAGTACACGCGCGGGCTGGTCATGGCGGTACTGGCGGGTCTGCCGCTGGGGCTGAGCTTCATCGTCACGGTGCTCGGCTCCGACCTGACCCGCGCGTTCGCCGAGGTCTACCAGCTCGGGCCGGACACGATCACCGGCTGGGACGTCCTGCGGTGGCCGGTCGGGGTCCTGCTGGCGGTGCTCGCCACCAGCGCGATCTTCCGGCTCTCGCCGCGCCGCGACCAGCCGGGCTACACGTGGCTGGCCTTCGGCGCCGTCGTGTACCTGCTGCTGTGGCTCGTGGCGACCTGGGCGCTGAGCCTGTACGTGGGTGCCAGCAGCTCCTTCACCAGCGTGTACGGGCCGCTCAGCGCGATCATGTCGCTGCTGCTGTGGTCCTACCTGACCTCCATGGCCCTGTTCCTCGGACTGTCCTTCGCGGCGCAGTTGGAGGCCGTACGGGCGGGGACGAAGGAGCCGGTGACGCGGGATCCGGGGGTCTAAGTGGGCCGTAAGCCGATTGTTTTGTAGTTCTTTTGTTCGCTTCATAGGTCTTTTGTCCGTTACGCCCCCTCCCCCGAAGGCAGGTCACTCCCCCATGGCACAGCGCACGGCCCGCACCCGACGCTTCACCGCCGTCCGGGCGTTGCTCGCCCGGCACGCCGGGCCCGATGTGGCCTTCGGCCGCAGACTGGTGCTGGCGGTGACGGCCACGGCCGTGGTGGCGGTGCCGTTCGCCCTGGCGCTCGTACTCGTCGAGTCCCAGTGGCCGCCGCTGTACCGGCTCGACCGGTCGACGGCGGAGCGGCTGCACCGTACGGCGCTCGAACACCCGGGGTGGGTGAGCGTGCTGGACTTCTTCACGGGGGTGGTGTGGGACCCGGCGACCATGCGGCTGCTGGTGGCGGCGCTGGTGGTGTGGCTGCTGACGCGGCGGGCCTGGCGGCTGGCGGCCTGGGCGGGGGTCACGGCGACGGCGGGGGCGTTGATCGGGTTCCTGGTCAAGAACGTGGTGGAGCGGGCTCGTCCGCATCTGCCGGACCCGGTCGCGGACGCGCCCGGCTTCTCCTTCCCCTCCGGGCACGCCATGACGGCGATGACCTCCTGCGCCGTCCTTCTGCTGGTACTGCTGCCGCTGGTGTCGCGCGCGTGGCGGCCGGTGCCGTGGGTGCTGGCGGTGACGGCGGTACTGGGCGTGGGGTACACACGGGTCGCGCTGGGGGTGCACTGGGTGAGCGATGTGGTGGGCGGCTGGCTGCTCGGCATCGCGGTGGTGACCGCGACCACCCTGGTCTTCGAGGCGTGGCGGGCCGACACCGGACGGCCGCGTACGGGGGTGAGCGAGGGCCTGGAGCCGGAGCTGTCCTCCGAGGAGGATCCGGAAGCCGGTACGGAGGCCGGTACGGAAGCCGGTACGGAGGCCGGTACGGAAGCCGCCCCCGTGCGCTCCGGGGGCCCGGCGGCGGGTCGTCCGTCCGCCTGAGCCGGCCTCAGGGGGCGGGCTGCGGTGGGGCTTCTGCCGGGTACCGCCGCAGGTGGCGGTGGGCCAGCAGGCCGCCGACGCCGGGGATCCACGCCTGCCAGCGGGCGGTCGGGGCGGCGGTGGTCCGCCAGACGGCGAGGATCACGATCAGGTAGGCCGTGCCGTGCACCGGACCGCCGAGCGAGCTGACGGCGGGGGTGTGGACGGTGAGGAGGTTGGCCAGCAGCAGGAGCAGCGAGGCCGCTTCGACGTGGGCGGCGATCCGCAGGAGGCGCATCCGGTTCACGCTCCCGTGGTGGAGCCGGGCCGGACGATCATGAGCACGACGACGACCGCCCAGAGCAGGTTGAACACCCCGGTACTCATGGCCAGCCGCGCGGCCCCCGCCCGCTCCGGGCCGCCGAGCAGCCGCTGCTGCGCGGGCAGGATCACCAGGACCAGCAGGGCCGCGGCCGCGGCGGTGAGCACGATGGAGGCGAGCAGCCAGGCGTCGGCCAGCACCCCGAGCCGGGCACCCGTCGCGACCCCGAAGACGGGGACGGCGATGCCGAGGACGGTGTAGGCGCGGCAGATCCGGTGCAGGACGCGGGCGGTCTGCGGCCCCTCGCCTTCGGCGTCGGGGGTGCGGGTGTAGCGCGGGAACATCGAGGCGGCGACGGCGATCGGCCCGATGGCCAGGATCGCGGCCAGCACGTGGACGGACAGCAGCAGTTTGGTCACGTCGTTCTCACACTTCCCCGCACTTCTCATGGATTGTCTACCAATGGGTCGACAGGCAACCTATACGACGCGAGGGTGGTGTGGGTAGGCTGCCTTCCCATGAAGGCCAGTGAGGTACGCGGACACCTGGACGGACTGCTGCTGTCCGTACTCGAATCGGGCCCCCTGCACGGCTACGCGGTGATCACCGCGGTCCAGGAGCGCAGCAACGGCGTACTGGAGCTGCGCAAGGGCACCATCTATCCCGCGCTGAACCGGCTGGAACGGCTCGGCCTGCTGCACAGCACCTGGGAGTCGGTCGGCGAACGCCGCCGCCGCTGCTACGAGCTGACCGACGCCGGCCGGCGCGGCCTGGACACGGAGCGGAGGGTGTGGCGGGAGTTCACCGCCGCGATCGGCTCGGTCCTCGAACCGGTACAGCCGCGGCCGGCGACATGAGCGGGGACATCCCGGCTGGGGACCACGCCGACCGGGTGGACCCGATCGAGGCGCATGTGGCGGCGCTGGGTTCCGTACTGCGCGGGGCGGACCGCGAGAAGGCGCGCATGCTGGCGGAGCTACGCGAGGGCCTGCGCGAGGCGGCGGCGGATTGCCTGGCCGAGGCGGGGGGCGCCTCTGACGAGGCGGCGGCGCGAGAAGCCGTACGGCAATTCGGCAGCGTGGCCGACCTCGCTCCGTCATTCCAGCGCGAGCTGACGATCGCCCAGGCCCGCCACACCTCCCGCCGAATCCTCCTCCTGCTCCCCCTCTTGCTGCCGTGCTGGTACCTGCTCACGGCGGCACACCACCTCCCGGCCCCGGCCCAGGTGGCACTCGCCCACCTGGGCGGCACGGCCGCGGCGACCGCGCTGGCAGCTGCCGCGTTCCTGGCACTCACCGGCCGACTGGCCCGCCGCCTGCCCACTCCGGAGCGTCTGCCGGTCATGGTCGCCTGGACGGGCACCACCGCCGCGGTGGCCCTGGCCCTCAGCGCGCTCACCCTCGCGGCGGCCTCCTTCCTCGCGTCCAACTGGCCGCTCTGCCTACTGGCCTGCGGGGTAGCCCTGACCTGCCACGCGCGCATCGCGTCCTCGTCCCGCGCCTGCCGCGCGTGCGCCCGGCTCCCCCTCCCGGCCTGACATCTCCTCAAACTAATTCCGCCCGAAGCCGTTTGAGCCCCGGGATCCAGGTCAGACGCATGACATCGGAAGCGCAAGCTTCCGGTACGGGTCCCGCCGCAGGGCGCCTTTCCCCCCGGCGCCGTGCGGCCGGCCCGGCTGAACGACGGGCTGCCGCCGGATCCGCCCGGCACCCGGACTCCGCCCCGCACGACGGACCGTCCGGAGAACCCCCGGCGCCGGCGCTCGTACCGCCGCCCCCGGGCAGCGGACCCCGGCGGCCCCGGCCCGCCTCCCTGGTCAGCGGGGCCTGACCCGATCCAACTCCCGCGCTTTCTCGCACAAACCCGCAGCCCAGGCCGCACCTTCCGTTGGGGCGGCCATCCCGATGCCGGTCGCAAGCCCGGCACGCTCTGCCAGAACGAGCACTGTGGCGGCAAAACCCTCGTGGAGCGCGAGCCAGACGCTATGACTCGCTCTTCGGTGCTGCGCCAAGAGAGCATGGACGAAGGTTTCAAAGGAGTCGGAGCTGACCTGACACTCGTCGTTTTCCATGGGCCCGACGCCCGATGGAATTCCCAGCTCCGCTTCGAAGAGCGCTACTTGGCGCTGGAACATCCGGGACACCCCATTGGACGAGTTCCACAGCATCTCGTCGCCGAGGTCGAAGTACTGGCTCATCGCGACCCGAAAGGCTGCCGCCGCCGGGGCTGCCGGCTGAACCACAGGCCATTGCCGTTCTCGCGAACGCCGGCGAGGCGGTCGGATCCGATGAGGGTGCCGCCGAGAATGACGCGTGTCATGCCCTCGTTCAGGTGGCGGTAGCCGGTGGCATGGAAGACGCCGGCGTTGCGGGCCAGGCAGTGCACGCAGCCGCAGTCGCGGAACCAGCGCAGCGCCAGAACCGCCTGCCGGAATGGCCCGAGCGCACGGGAGCGTCTCCGGGTGCTGATCCGCCGTTGATGGGCTGCCAGCAGGCGTGCGAGGTACTCCACCACATGGCGCGGGACGTCGAGCGTGGCGACGAAGGTGACCAACATGCAGCCTCTGGTTGCTAGGGACACGATCTTGGCGGACCTGTCCTACCAGGGGCTTCACTCCTGTTGCCGCCAGGGGCGTGCCCAATGCCAAGGGGGAGAATCCGCGGTCGGTCGCGCCCCCGACGCAGTACCGTGGACCGGTGGATGAGATGCCAGCCCCGACCGCGGGTATGACGATCAGCGTTCGAATGCGCCAGGACGTAGTGATCGTCGATCCGGAGCGCTTTGTTGCTTCGGCCCGCGCGGCGTACCGCGAAGCCTCCCCTGAAATCACGGAGGAGAGGGCAACCGAGGACATCCGCGATGTCTACGACGCCGTGTGGGCTCTGCTGGACCGCTTCGGCCGACTCACAGCCGACCTACCAGCGCCCGCCGGACTCCCCGGCCGACGGGTTCTGGAACGCCCGGACGGGCTCTCACCTGCGGGCGAACGAACGCGCATCGTGCTGAACGATCCGCAACCACTGCAGGACTACGGCTGCTTCATGCCCGAGGAGTATGACCCGTTCGCCATCCCGCCAGAGGTGTGACGCCGTCTCCCACAGAGAATCTTCGCAAGATCATTTCTCTGAGAAACCTCAGTAGCCGGGACTGGCGGGCGCCCGCGTGCTCCTCGTCCGCGTCGGCTACCAGGTCCTCGGCGTGCGGGCTCTCGGAGTAGTAGTTGTGCAGGTTGCCCGTCCAGAACAGGTGCTCGTGCGGAAGGCCGGGCTGGTGGCGGTAGGGACCGCCTTCATACCCCGGGGTCCGGGCGGGAGCACTCTGCCGGCTGTTCGTCACGGGAACCATCACGTCCCGGGCTGTCGTGCCGACATCAGCTGAGGCAGCAGAAGCCTTGCCGGAGCGGCCCTTAGGCGTCGCTTCTCATGGCGGTTCCTGGGTCCACGGGCTTTGCGGCCATATTGCCGTGGTGCTGTTGAGATGGATCGCTGAGGTGCCGGACGAGCCCCTGGTCCTGGAGCCGGCTGACCGTCGGGTGGAGTGGGAGACCAACACCTGGTCGTTGACTGAGGAGGACGAGGACACGAGGTCGTTGTCCGTCTCCGCGGTGGTGGCCGCCTTCGAGTGGACTGCCGCAGCCATCCAGGTCCGTATTCGCGAGCTCGGCTTTCCCGGGCTGGCGACGTTCTACGTGTGGCATGACGAGCAGACCGGGCAGCTCCGGTGCCCGACGGGATCGGTTCCGTCGGATGCGTTGCCGTTCAGTGGCGCCTACGCACTTTCTGACGACCTCGGGCCGGTCATCGCGGGGTTCCTGGTCGACGGTGAGCCGGGCGTCACGGTTCGGTCGGGCCTGGAAGGCGTGCGGAACCCCTCGGAGCAGCCGAGCCGGAGGCGGTGCCGCTCCGGGTCTGGGCGAGCAGCGTTGGAGCAGTCTCGCGCTGACTGGTTCCGCGCGTCCGCACGGACGAGGCGGAGGTGGTGTCCGCGTACTCATAAGAGTGCTCAGTGAGGTACGGATGAACGTGCCCAGTTGGACGCTGGTGTGAGTGAAAGCCGCAAGCTCGCGCCCTGCCGAGGTGCGGTGTGGCCTGGGTGGACCTATTTGACGAGGCGGAAGTCTGGGTGCTGCAGCCAGGCACTGAGGAACGGCAGATCGCCGACGTGCCGGATCCAGCGGTCGCCGCCGCCCGTGTCGTAGGAGACTTCCCTGACGGTGCCAGGAAGTGATGCCACCAGCGCCCGTGCCCGGGCCAGGTCCGCGGCTTCTTCCGGCCGGTCGCCAGGGGTGAATCCAAGGACACCGTCGAAGTCGATCACCGCGTGGAGCCGTCGGGCGAAGGCAAGGGCGAGGTGACCGAGCAGAACGTGGTTCAACTGTCCCGAACAGCCGGCGTCGAGTATGAGGCCCTGCACTGGCGGCAGCGAGAAGTCAGAGTAATCCTCGTCGTCTGCGGGAATGCAGTCGTCCTCTGAGAGGAAGAACATGCCCGCCTCAGCGGTATTAAGGGCGTGTAGACCGAGGGTCGCCGGCTCTCGCACTCGGAAGGCCAAGTCTCCGTCAGCCTCCGCCTCGACCGGATCGCAGAACGTCTCCAGCCAGGGGATCACACTGGCTCGCATTTCTTCGAAGCTGCGGTGCTTGAAGAGCCACAGCCCCACTGCCGGTCCCGCCATGACGTCCCCCAATGCGCGGCCTAGTGCCGTGTGGACCTGGTTCTACCAGGTTCACGGAGAGACATCCGATCGATTTCGGGACACGGACCCGCTTCTCAGGCCGCGTTGTCGCGTTCGATAGCGGCGAGCCGGTTTGAGGCGGTAGCTGCGGCCGTTGATGGTTGGGGGCGAGCGCGGGGCGGCACGTTCAGCCGCGGGCTTCGAGACGCCGAACGGACGGGCGAGTTGTCGCAAGGTCAGGTTGGTGCGCCTGTAGGCGACGGGCAGCAGGACTCGGGCCTCCAGGGGAAGCGACCGCGGATGTCGTGGTCGCACACCGTCGGCGGCTTACCGTCGAACCAGGCGGGGGCAGGGACACGGGGGGGCTGGCATGATGACCTTTATGACTGCTTATCGAAAGGCCGATGCCGCGTAGACGGCCGGGCGTCTTGCGCGCCGAGCGATGTGGCCCACGTGCCTGGGAGAACCTGTCCTCCGACCGGATTCACGGGCTCTCTGCCCCCACCAGTCTTGCGATACATCGGGTGGAGTGGCGTTCCCGCGGCTACTACCTCTACCCCGGCGCCACTGAACGCGCCTTGCGGAGATATCAAGAGTTCCTGGCATCCCCGGGATGCGGACCTCTTTATCCGCGGTACGCGCGGTGTTCGTGCCGCGGTTGTTCCTTCGATGACGTGCGGCATGCACGCGACGTGCTGGAACAGGTCCTTGAGGAGCTGCCTCCCCGGCCTCGTCTGGAGCTGGAACGTCAGGTGGTGACCCTGGACTCCGCCTACCTCAGGCGCACCTTGCCCGATCCGTTCGCCCGTCATCGGCAGTGGCGCTCCGGGCTGTGGTGGCGTCGCCGTCTCGCCGACGGCGAGGAGGGTGGGTGACGGCCTTGTGTCCCAGGCTGCCGCAGTGAGTGATCAGAGCGTGGCTTGTGTGCAGAGCCCTCGCCGCTTTGGCACGTCGGTGAGCACGCTGCGATGTGAACGGGCGGACTCGTCCCGGCGAGGCCCGGCTTCGACCTGGTGAAGGGGCCCGTGCTTCGCTCCTAGGGGACGGTGGTCGGCCAGGCGTCGCGGGTCTGGAGGTCCAGGATCAGGGCGGCGATGTTCCAGGCGTCGTCCTCGCCGCTGTGGTGGCGGCCTTCCAGGGGGAGGCCGGCTATTTGGAGGGCTTGGGCCATGCCTGGTTTTCTGCGGAGGCCGTAGGCCGTGGTGAATACGGCCTTCGCGTTGGTGTGGGTGCGTTCGGTGGGGTAGCCGAAGGGGTAGGCCACGCCGTCGGCCTGGCTCTGGCGGGCGAATTGCCGGCGGTCGTACTCGCCCCAGCTCGCCCACGGGCGGCGCCCGGCCCCGTACTCATCGACCAGGATTCGGCATGCCTCGGCGAAGGGGACGCCGCGTTCTACTTCGGCCTGGGTCAGTCCGGTCAGTTCGGTGCAGAATTCGCTCACCCTGGAACGGGCTGGGCGGACGAGTATGCGGTGTCGGGACACGCGGTGACCTGCCGACAGGTCTACGACGGTGAGGCCGATCTCGATGATCTCGTTCACCGAGCCGGGCGGCGGCTGCCCGTCCCAGCAGGTGGCCTCTACGTCGATGACGTTCAGCAGGGTGGATTTGTGCTGCATGGGGCGAGGGTAGGGATGTCCGCTCGGTTCCGGCATCTCAATTTCCCACGTTGGCATGTGGACTTACGACGCCGATCCGGTCAGGGTCACTCCCCGTCGACCCCTGTGTGGTGGGGCGGTGGAAGAAGGTCGACCGCGTGACCGTGTGGGAGTACCCCGACGGGGTCGTGCTCCGGGCGGGGGCCGGTGGCGGGCAGCACTCGGTCTGTGGGAGCGGGAGTGACGGGTCGGGGACTTGACGCCTACGTCACCATCTCCTCCCGTCTCGCCGGAGGGGCGCTCCTCTGTGGAGCGGCAGGAAGGCGGCGCCACGGATTTCGCCTTCACCACCGAGAACGGGGTTCTCCGGCTCAAAGGGGCCCAGCCCAGGATCAAGCAGACCACCTACCGCGACAAGGAGGTGTTGAAGGTCGAGTACGTGGCGCCGGATACCTCCCCCGGCAGCTACACGTGCAGCGTCAGAAAGCTGACCCGGGACACCGCCTTCGGCCTGCTGGAGTGGGACCGGGAAGGCTGAGGGGCGCGGGCCGGGCCGGAAGGCGGCGGTGGCCACCCGGGTGGAGCAGCCGGCGCGGGCCGGGCCCGAGCCCGGCGGTGGCCACTCGGGTGGAGCAGCCGAGGGGGCATCGCTTCCGCTGGGCGGGTGACGTTCGCGCGGGGCAGCCGCTCACCGGGGCGTGCGTGACGAACCCTCCTCAAGACGTCGGCCGGTCCGGCCGGGGCACACTCTCCACCGGAGTCCTCATGCGCAACCGCACCATGACCGCTGTTTCCGCCGCCCTCCTGGCCGCCCTGTGCGCGGCGCCCGCCATGGCGGCGTCCGACGATCCGCCGCAGACCCTGCCCGCCAGTGACCACAAGGGGCTGACCGTCGTCGGGCTGACCGGGGACCAGCGTCTGGTGCGGTTCGACGTCGACGAGCCGTCCCGGATCCGGAGGCTCGGTGCGGTGACCGGTCTCGCCGGGGACACCCGCCTCGTCGGGATCGACTTCCGCGTGCAGGACGAGAAGCTCTACGGCGTGGGCGACCAGGGTGGCATCTACACCCTGAACCCGAGCGCCCAGGCGGTGAAGGTGTCGCAGCTGACGGTGCCGCTGGCCGGGACCTCGTTCGGCGTGGACTTCAACCCCGCCGCCAACCGCCTGCGGATCATCTCCGACACCGGCCAGAACCTGCGCCACAACATCGACGACGCGGACGCCCCGCTGGTCACCACCGTCGACGCCCCGCTGACGAACCCGACCACGCCGCCGACCACCGCGCTGGGCGTCACCGGAGCGGCGTACACGAACAATGACCTCAGGCCGGCGACCGCCACGACGCTGTTCGACCTGGACACGCTGGCCGACCGGATCTCCATCCAGTCCCCGGCCAACGCCGGCACCCTCGCGCCCACCGGCAACCTCGGCGTGAACGCCGCCCTGGACGCCGGCTTCGACATCTACTTCGACCCCTCCCGCGGCACGAACCACGGCTTCGCCGCCATCGGCACGGCCGGCGCCTACCGCTTCTACGCGATCAACATCCTGACCGGCAAGGCCACCGACAAGGGCGCTTTCCCGTCCAGGGACCAGGTCACCGACGTGGCTCTGCCCATCAACCAGAAGCAGAAGAAGAAGTAGCGGCCGAGCCGGTGGCCGTGTCCCCGCCGCTGCGGGGGCACGGCCACCGGCCGATCAACTGACCTGCATGGGGCAGGAGTTGTTACTTCGGCATCAGGACGGTGTCGACGATGTAGACGTTGGCGTTGGCCGTCTTGACGTTGCCGCAGACCACGTTCGAGCTGTCGTTGACCTTGTAGGAGTCACCGGAGCCCATGGTGGTGACCATCCCCTTCTGCAGGGTCTCGAAGCTGCCGTTCTCCAGCTGCTTCGGGGTGAGCTTCTGGCCGACCACGTGGTAGGTGAGGATCTTGGTCAGCTGCTCCTTGTCGGCCAGGACCTTGTCGAGGTCGGCCTTCGGGATCTTGGCGAAGGCGTCGTTCGTCGGCGCGAAGACCGTGATGTCCTTGGCGTTGTTCAGGGTGTCGACCAGACCCGCCTGCTTGACCGCCGCGACCAGCGTGGAAAGCGCCGGGTTGTTCGAGGCGGCAGTGGCCACCGGGTCCTTGGCCATGCCGTCGAAGGAGCCCGCGCCCTCCTTCGGTACGCCGGCACACGCGGCCCCGAACGGCTTGTCGCCCGTCATCGCGTCGTCGCCCGTCGGGCTGCTGCTGCCCGTCTTGGCCTCGTCACCCGAAGCGGCGCTCGGGGCCGCCTTGGTGTCGCTGCCCGAGTCGGAGCACGCGGCCAGCGAGAAGGGGAGGACGGCGGCTGCGGCGACGGCGAGCGCGGTACGACGGATACGCATGCTGTTCATGTTCGGTTACTCCTTGAAGCGGTGTATCGGTAGGGGTGTGTCATCGGTCGGTCGGTCGGGGGTGGTGCTGCCGGGCCTGCCGCCACATGGCGGGCCGGGCCCGGTGGTCTAGGGGACGGTGACGAAGACGCTGTGCCAGCCGCTCGCCCCGTCGGGGATGGTCCTGGCGCGCTGCTCGGTCTGGACCTGGCCGGTCCCGTCCGTGGCGCGGACGGTGATCGTGTGCCCGCCGGAGGCGGCCTGCCAGGGGTACGACCACTGGCGCCAGGTGTCGGTCGTGGCCTGCGGGGCGAGGTCCGCGTCCCGCCAGGGCCCGTCGTCGATACGGACCTCCACGCGGGTGATGCCGCGCCGCTGGGCCCAGGCCACCCCGGCGATGGGGGCGGTGCCGGCGGCGGGGCGGGCGAAGGGCTTGGGGGTGTCGATGCGGGCCTGGGTCTTGATCGGCGCCCGCTGCGCCCACTTCCGCTTCACCCAGTACGGGTCGTAGGCGTCGAAGGTGGTCAGCTCGATGTCGGTGATCCACTTGCACGCGGACACGTATCCGTACAGCCCGGGGACGAGCATGCGGACCGGGAAGCCGTGGTCGAACGGCAGCGGTTCGCCGTTCATGCCGACGGCGAGCATCGCGTCCCGGCCGTCCATGAGGTCCTCGACCGGGGAGCCGAGGGTCATGCCGTCCACCGAGCGGGCCACGAGCTGGTCCGCCTGCCCGCTGCGTGACGGGGGCCGGACCCCGGCCTCGCGCAGCAGCTCCGCGAGGGGGACGCCGAGCCAGCGGGCGGTGCCGAGGTAGGGGCCGCCGACCTCGTTGGAGACACAGGTCAGCGTGATGTCACGTTCGATCAGGGGTCGGGCGAGGAGCTGGTCGAGGGTGTAGGTGCGGGGGCGGGTGACGCCCTTGCCGTGGATGCGCAGCCGCCAGGTGCCGGCGTCGACGCGGGGCACGGTGAGGGCCGTGTCCACGCGGTAGAAGTCGCGATTGGGGGTGACGAACGGGGTGATGCCCGCCACCTTCAACTGCACTCCGGCCGGGACGGCGGGGGCCGGGGAGGCGGGCGGCGGCAGGACGAGGCCGGCCCGGGAGGCGACTGCCCCCTGCCCTTGCCGGCCGGAGAGGAAGCGGCCGAGGGCCCCGGCGGCCACGGCCGCGAGAGCGGTCCCGCCCGCCGCGGCGAGGAATCCGCGCCGGCTCCACCCGCCGTCCTCACCCTCGGATGCCGGATCGCCGGGCGCCGGGGCGGCCTTCGAGGCGAGGAAGTACAGGGTCAGGGCGCCCGCGACGGCTCCCGCGACAGAGGGGAGCGTGTCCCCGATGCCGTTGGAGTCCGGGCGGCTGAGCGCGGCCGCCGCGCCGAGGATCCCGAAGAGCAGGACGCCGCAGGCGCCGGCCACCCGGTGGCGGAGGCTCAGCACGCCCAGGCCGATGGCGAGGAGCGCGAGGACGGCGAGGATGCCGAGCTGGAGGACGATCTTGTCGTTCTCCCCGAAGGTGCGGATCGCGAAGTCCTTCACCGGAGCCGGGGTCCGGTCGATCACCGCGCCGCCCACCACGGTCACCGGCCCGGCCGCCGGCCGCACGAGGCCGGCGACCAGCTCGGCCACGGCCAGCGCCACGAACGCGGCGAGGAGGCCGGCCGCCGCGCCGAGCGCGGTACGGGAGAGGGTGTTGCGGAAGCTGCTCACGGCCCGTATTCGGCAGAACTCGCCCGGCGGATTGCCCGTACACCCGAATGAGTGATCAGCAGTTCTCGTGTACGCCCTACGAGCGGCCGCGCGCTCGGGGATTTGGACTGTTTTGCCGACTTACGCAATCCATCGCGCGCTTCGTCCCGAATCCCTGCGTGAGGCCCCGCAAGGGGCCGCACACCCCGAGCGGCAACGTGAAGAAGGAGGTGAAGGCGATGACCACATCCATACGCACCCGGCGGCTGGTCGCCGGAGCGGCGTCGGCCGGGCTGCTGGCCGGTGCGTCCGTACTGGCTGTCTCCGCGACGGCGAACGCCGCGCCGACGGCGTCCACGGTGACCTCGACGGTTACCGGCGACCGGGACAACCGGGATCACCGGTGGGACCGGTGGAACCGGTGGGACCGCCACGAGCGGTGCGACTGGGTGAAGGGCCACTGGGCCCAGAAGTGGGTCAAGGGCCACTGGGAATGGAAGTGGCAGAAGGGCACCTGGCACGACGGTTACCGGGACCACAACGGCCGGTGGCACGACGGCTGGTGGGGCAAGGGCCACTGGAAGCAGCACTACGTGCCCGCGCATACGGTGAACCACTGGGTGCCGGGCCAATGGAACTGCCACAACAAGTGGTAGGGCCGGCGCATACGACCCATGGCGCATCCGACCCATGGAGGTCACTGCGGGTGGCTGCCCCGACCGGCAGCCACCCGCAGCCGTCCCGCCGGCTCTACGATCCGGCGGGGAGGGAACCGGTCCGCGCTGCTCCCTCGCCCCGGCGAGGGCGCGGACCGGGTTCTTGGCTGAGCGCCGGTCAGGCGTTGATGCAGGTGTTGCCGAAGGAGGGGTTCAGCAGCCCGATGACGCTGATGGTGTTGCCGCAGGCGTTGACGGGGATGTGGATGGGCACCTGGATCAGGTTCCCCGAGCCCACGCCCGGCGAGCCGGCGGCGATACCCTGCGCCCCCGCGTCGGCGGCGGCCATCGACGCCCCGCCGACCACCATCGCGCCGGCCACCAGCGCCACGGCCAGTCCTCGTCGCACACGCACCATGTGAACCACCTCTTCGAAAGAGCCGCGGCCACGCGGGGATCCGCGGAGCCGGTGAGGACCCCGGACCGGTGGCCCGTCTCCCCTCACACGCTGCCTTCGCCGCCGCCCTCCCCCGGGCTTGGCGAAGCAGGCCGCATTCCCTCGAACGGGCTACACGGAAGCCGCAGGTGGGACGGCCTGCGCCCGCGTTGTCCGGCCAGCGAACGGATGATCTTCGTTTCGTGGCTATCGGTGCGAGTGGACGATCCCGTATGGTCGCTATGCGTAGATCGACTTGTGTTCTGGGAGGCAGCGTGATCGCGCCCAAGGTGACGGTCCGGGGCGAGGCAAACGGCGTGCGGGTGGTTGTCTGCTCGGGCGAATTCGACCTGGACACCACCGGACTGCTGGTCGATGCCTGTGACGACAGGCGGCATCCGGCCCGACTCCTCGTCCTCGATGTCACCCAGGTGACCTTCGCCGACTCCAGCTTCCTGAACGCCCTGATCCGGCTGCGGAACACCCGCCCCGTCGCTCTGCGCGGGCCCCTCCCGAAGCAGCTGCACCGGCTGATGGAGATGACCGGCGCGCTCGCGCTGTTCGAGATCGAGAACACCGCCACCGACCGCGCCAGCTGACCGGGCTCGTCACTCAGGCCACCTCGGCCGGAATCTCTCGCCGCGCCCGGGGCAGCCGCAGGGCATGAGGCCCCGATTGAGCAGGCCGGGTTTCCCGGGCCGGATGAGTTCCGCACAGGCCCGGGAGAGCGCGCGGCGTGTCCTGGCCGAGGCGGAGGCGTCGCCGGAGCTGGTCGAGCGGGTGCTGATGGTGGTCAGCGAGCTGGTCGCGAACGCCCATCGCCACGCGGGCGGCGTCACCGGCTTCCAGGTGTCCGTGCGGGACGGCCGGATCACCGTGATGGTCTCCGACCGCTCGCCGCTCCCGCCCCGGCTGCGGCCGCGGTCCCCGCAGTCGCCGGGTGGCTTCGGCTGGCGGATGGTCAAGACCCTCGCCCCCGAGACCTTCGTCCGCTTCCACCGGGGCGGCAAGACCGTCGTCGCCATCCTGCCGCGCGAGCTTCCCTGACGACGCGAGGCGGTGGCCTGCGCGGCGCGGTCGGCGGGCTGGCCCGTTCGGCTCGCCGCCGGGGGGTGCGGGCGGGGCGCGGCCCCCGGTGCTTGCGACGCGGTCGGCGCACCTGCCCGTCCGGCTCGCCGCCGAGGCTGCGGGCGGGGGTGCGGCACCGGTGCCGAGCTGCCGCCGTGAGGGGGTCCCCCGGTGCGGCTGTCTTGCACGGGGGTGCGGGCGGTGGGGGTCGGGTTCGTGGCGCAGCCGTAGCGGGCCGGGGTTGGCTGGTGGTGATCCGCTGTCCTGACCTGGTGGGTAGCGCGTGACCGCAGTGGTCGCGGAGGGTGGGGTGCGGTGGGTCTGCCGACCCGTTCGGCCAGGCCGTCGTCGGCGCGGGGGGGGCGCTGGCGATGTCGGCGGCCGGTATGGGAGCGCAGGCGAGGGTGAACCGGTCCGCTCAGCAGCAGGTGCTGCACCAGTGGTACAGGTCGGTCACCGGTGCGAGGATCCGCTTCTCCTGCGCACCGTTCGGTGCCGGCGCCAGCCGCTGGGCGCGCAGGACCTCGTCATGAACGCTCCCGGCCCGGGAGAGGTACGTCGGCTGCCCGTTCCTAGCGGTCGCGACCGCCGTGCCGTGGATACGAGGCCGCGCCGGTGCACGTGTGAACACCGTGGGCCCGGGTGCGCGAGCCCGATCGCGAGGGCTCCGCGTCCTCACCGGCACCCGCGCCAGCGCCTCCGTCGCCCGTCCGGAGGGAATCCCGGGCCCCCCGGCCGCGTTGGCTCAGCCATGGGTGACAGCGGCTCGGACAGGACCGGCTTCGGCGGCGCCCGCGCGCGGGTCGTTGGCGATCGGGAGGACACCCTCGCGCGGGTGGCCGCGCTGCAGCGGGACTTCGACGGGATCGTCGCGGCGAACGCGCTGGTGGCCGTGGACGACGAGCACGATCCCGAGGGCGGGACCACCGCCTTCGAGCGGGCCCATGTCGCCGCCCTGCTGGCGCAGGCCCGCGAGCACCTGGACGAGCTGGACCGGGCGATGGAACGGCTCGACCAGGGCGGCTACGGGCTGTGCGAAGGCTGCGGCGGGGCCATCGCACCCGAGCGGCTGGAGATCCGCCCCGCGGCGACCACCTGCGTGCGCTGTGCCGCCGCCACCGCGCGCCGGGCGCCCCGCGCCTGAGCGAGCGGCCCGCGCAGCCGGCGTACGTACGCGTACATGACTGCCGCCGGTCTGGAAAGCCGCCAGGTATGACACGCACACCAGAGCACGGCCCGCGCAACCCGAACAGCGAGAACAGCCAGGACAGCCAGGACAGCCAGGACAGCCAGGACAGCCAGAACGAGGACACCGGCCGCGCGAGCACGCCGGGGCCGGACCCGCTCGTGGAGGAGCGCGCGCCCGACCAGCCCACCGAGATGCCCCGGCGGTCGTGGAAGGCGGTCCTGCGCGGGACCTTCAAGGAGTTCCAGGACGACGAGCTCGCCGACCGGGCCGCGGCGCTGACGTACTACGGGGTCCTGGCGCTGTTCCCCGCGCTGCTCGTGCTGGTGTCCCTGCTGGGCCTCGCGGGCGAGTCCGCGACCCAGCAGGTCCTGGACAACCTGCGGAAGCTGGCTCCCGGCTCGGCGCGGGACGTGATCACCAACGCGGTGGAGGGCCTCCAGGGCAACTCCGGGATCGGCTCCCTCCTCGCCGTCGTCGGCCTCCTCGTGGCCGTGTGGTCGGCGTCCGGCTACATCGCCGCCTTCATCCGTACGTCGAACGCCGTCTACGACATGCCCGAGGGCCGTCCGGTGTGGAAGATCCTCCCGCTGCGCCTGGTGCTCACCCTCACGCTGATGATCCTGGCCTGCGCCAGCGCCCTCATCGTCGTCTTCTCCGGATCCCTGGCCCGGCAGGTGGGGACCGCCCTCGGCATCGGGGACACCGCCCTGACCGTGTGGTCCATCGTGAAGTGGCCGGTGCTGGTGCTGCTCGTCACGATCATGATCGCCGTGCTGTACTGGGCCGCCCCGAACGCCAAGGGCCGCGGATTCAAGTGGGTGACCCCCGGCAGCTTCCTGGCGCTGCTGATCTGGATGGCCGCCTCGGCCGGTTTCGCCTTCTACGTCACGCACTTCGCGTCCTACAACAAGACCTACGGCACCCTCGCCGGCGTGATCATCTTCCTGGTCTGGCTGTGGATCACGAACCTGGCGATCCTGCTCGGCCTGGAGTTCGACGCGGAGATGGTGCGCCAGCGCGCGATCGTCGGTGGACTGCCCGAGGACGAGGAGCCGTACGTGGAGCCCCGCGACACCCGCGCATGGAGCGACGAGGACCACCGGCGCGCCGAGCACTGAGCGGGGGCGGTAGCGGCGCCCGCCCGGACACGCGCCCGCCGCCGGCGCCTGCTGCTTCGCGTCGGCGGCGGTCCCGGGGTGGGTCAGTGGGCCGGGCGGTCGTGCGGGGCGTCCTGGGGGTCGACGCCCGTCACGGCGGAGGCGTCGCGGGTGCCGGTCGGGCGCTTGCTGCGGCCCTTGGTGCCGGTGTCGTGCATGCCCTTCTCGCCGCCGCTGCCCTTCGCCTGGTCCTGGCCGCTGCGGCCCGTGCTCGGCACCGACCTGCCGTGCGGGTTGCCCGACTCCTCCTTGGAGGGGATACGGCCCGGGCCCTTCTCCGGGGCGTACTCGTCGGGGTGGAACGAGCGATGGGCGCTCGGGTTGTCCTGGGTGCGGGTGCTGTCCACGTCGGGGGACCAGCCGTGCTGCTCGGTTCCCTTGTGGCGGCTCGGTCCCTCCCCGTGCCGGGGCTGAGACCCCTTCTGCTGCTTGGCCATGGCTCCGCTCGCCTGCCTTCCTGTGCTGGAGTGCCGAGGTGCTGGAGCACCGACGGGCCGGACTGCGTTCATATCCGCCCCGTATCTGTGCGCGTGCCCCGGTATGTCCCGGGTATACGTGGGGCCCCGCGCGCCCGGAGCGACGTACGGCACCCGGCGCGCCCTTCGCGTTTCCCGCCCCCGCCTCCGGGCAGGCGCCGACCACTCCCGGGAGCCGGGCCCGCGCCGGGCACGACGGCGGCGGAGCCCCCTCTCGGAGCCGCCTGTCGGAGCCCCCTCCCAGGGCATCGATCGCCGCCGGACCGGCTTCCACGCAGCGCCGGGCGCGGCGGCGGGTAAGGAGTGATCATGAAAGCGGCAGTGTACGAAGGTCCCCGCACGGTGACGGTCAAGGACGTCCCCGACGCGCGGATCGAGCACCCCTGCGACATCCTCGTCCGGATCACGACCACCAATATCTGCGGATCCGACCTGCACATGTACGAGGGCAGGACCTCCTTCGAGACCGGCCGGGCCATGGGGCACGAGAACCTGGGCGAGGTCGTCGAGGTCGGCCAGGCGGTCACCAAGGTCCAGGTGGGCGACTGGGTGGTCCTGCCGTTCAACATCGCCTGCGGTTTCTGCAAGCAGTGCGAGCAGGGCCTGACCAACTACTGCCTGACCATGCAGCCCAAGGCCGACATGGCCGGCGCCGCCTACGGCTTCGCGGAGATGGGCCCGTACCAGGGCGGCCAGGCCGAGCTGCTGCGCGTACCGTACGGCGATTTCAACGCGCTGCGGCTGGGCGAGGACGCGGCCGAGCGCCAGCTGGACTATGTGATGCTGGCCGACATCTTCCCCACCGGCTACCACGCCACCGAGATGGCGCAGGTGAAGCCCGGTGACCAGACGATCGTCTACGGGGCCGGTCCCGTCGGCCTGATGGCCGCCTACTCGGCGATCCTCCGGGGCGCCGGGCGGGTGTGGGTCGCCGACCACCAGCCGGACCGGCTGCGGCTGGCCGAGCAGATCGGCGCCATCCCGATCAACACCTCCGAGCAGGACCCGGGTGAGGTGGTCAAGGAGGCCACCCTGGGGCTCGGGGCGGACAACGGCTGCGAGTGCGTCGGCTACCAGGCGCACGATCCGCAGGGCCAGGAGGACGCGAGCCTGACCATGAACGGGCTGATCGACGCCGTGCGCTTCACCGGCAGCCTCGGTGTGGTCGGGGTGTTCATCCCCGAGGACCCGGGCGGAGCCGAGGCGCAGGGGTCGCTGGAAGCGCAGGGCAAGATCCCGATCGACTTCGGGATGCTGTGGTTCAAGGGGCAGCGGATCGGTACCGGCCAGGCTCCGGTCAAGCGTTACAACCGGGCGCTGCGCGACCTGATCGCGGGCGGGAAGGCCGAGCCGGGTTTCCTGGTGTCGCACGAGCTCGGGCTCGACGAGGCGCCCGCCGCCTACGAGCACTTCGACAACCGCGACGACGGCTGGACCAAGGTGGTCCTGCACCCCGACGGCCGCGGGCGCAAGCGCGAGGCGGCCCTCGGCGGCTGACCGCCGCCGGACGCGCTGGTTCCCGTACCGATCGGCTGGTATCGGGAGAAAAGGCGGGATGGCGCGTGCACCTCCGGGTAGCCGGACCGCATGAACACCACCGACACCACGGGCGCCACCGGCAACACCCCGCTGCGCGCCGTCGCGCTCGTCTGCACGCTCTCCCCGTCGCCCGCTCCGTCCAGCTCCCAGCTCCTGGCCGAGCAGACCATGGCCGCGCTCTCCGAGCACGGGGTCACGGGCAAGGTCATCCGGATCGCGGACCATGACGTGAAGCCGGGTGTGAAGACCGACATGGGCGACGGCGACGCATGGCCGGAGATCCGCGAGACGGTCCTCGCCTGCGACATCCTGATCCTGTCGACGCCGATCTGGCTCGGCCACCCCTCCAGCATCGCCCAGCGGGTACTGGAACGGCTGGACGCGGAGCTCGGCGAGACCGACGACGAGGGCCGCATGCTCACCTTCGGCAAGGTCGCCGGGGTCTGCGTGGTCGGCAACGAGGACGGCGCGCACAAGGTCAGCGCGGATCTGTTCCAGGGCCTGAACGACGTCGGCTTCTCCCTCGCGCCGAACGCCGTCACCTACTGGGTGGGTGAGGCCATGCAGGGCACCGACTACCAGGACCTGGACGAGGTTCCCGAGAAGACGGCCGCGACGACGGCCACCCTCGCGGCCAACACCGCGCACCTGGCCCGCCGCCTCAAGGCCGCTCCCTACCCGCCTTCCTCCTGACCCGTTCGCCCGGCTCCGGTCACGGTCCCGGCGAGGACGCCGGTGCCCTGAACGGCGGTGGGCCGGATGCCGGGCTGCCGGGATGCGGGGGTGGCGGGGCGCGGGCAGGCTGTGCGTGTGGTTCCAACCCCCCACCCCCGTCACGAAAGGGCGTGTCATGCCCCGAGGTTCCGGTTCCCAGCGTGAACGGCAGTACGAGCACATCAAGGAGTCCGGCGAGGAGCGCGGCATGTCCCCCTCCCGCGCCAAGGAGATGGCCTCCCGGACGGTGAACAAGGAGCGCGCCCGCTCCGGCGAGACCAAGACCGCGAGCCGCGGCTCCGTCCAGGGCAAGTCCGCCTCCCAGCGCGGCGGCCAGAAGTCCTCGGGCGGCGCCGACTCCTCCGGGCGCACGAAGGACGAGCTCTACCAGGAAGCCAAGAAGCGCGGCATCGAGGGCCGCTCGACCATGAGCAAGCAGCAGCTCAAGAGCGCCCTCGGGCACTGAGGGCCGGCGCGGCGCTCAGCGGCGGGCGGCCGCCCAGGCGGCCGCCGTGCGCAGTACGGGGTCACGGCCGCGGTCCGGGACCGTCCACAGGGTCTGGCCCCGTACTCCCCATCCCTCCAGCAGGGCGTTCGCGGCGAGGAAGCCGGTCGTCGCCGCCCGTTCCATGAGGGCCACCGGCAGGTCGGTACGGACGTGGTCCCCGGCGACCACCAGCGCAGGGTCCCCGGTGCGGACCGTAGGGCGGTCGGTATGGCCGCCCAGCGGGAACAGCGGGCAGTCCTGCCGCCATTCGTGGCGTACGTCGACCACCCCGGCCGCGCGGGTCTCCGGGTAGACGCGGTGCAACTGGCCGAGGAGCTGGCGCTCCTGGTCGGGGCGCGCGGCCCCGGGTTCGACGGCGTACGCGTGCAGTTCCACCACCGATCCGCCGGTACGGGCCGCCCAGACGGCCGCCTCGTCCTCCCAGCGCTCCAGCACGCTGATGTTGTCGAGGCCACCGAAGCCGCTGGTGCCCAGGAAGCCCGGCCGGTCGGCGGCGACGGGCCGGTCCAGCCACAGCCGGGTGACCAGGAAGGGCGGGGCCGGGCGCAGCCGCGCCACCCGCTCCCGCCAGGCGGGGTCGCCCAGCCGCTCCGAGCGGGCGGCGAGGGAGCGCAGCCCGGTGGAGTCCAGGGCGAGGACGACGGCGTCGTGGTGGCGCTCCTCCCGCTCCCCCGCGACCTCGAACCCGCCGGTACGGGCGGGGGCGATGTGCTCCACGGGACTGCTGGTACGCACCTCGGCCGCATGGCTCTCCAGGTAGGAGGCGAGCGGGGCCCACAGGGCCTGGGGGTAGGGCGAGCGGGGCACGTCGAAGAGCAGGCCCTCGGCGGAACCCAGGAAGTAGATGTGGAACATCAGGGCCATCTCGGCGGCCGAGAGCCGGCGCGGGTCGGCGAAGAAGCTCCGGGAGAACACCTCGAAGGCCAGGTGGCGGGCCTGCGGCGGGAAGTTGACGGCGTCGAGGAAGTCGTGGGCGCTGATGCCGTCGAGGCGGTGGTAGACCTCGGGCACGCGGATGTCGACCAGCGGCAGGGCCTTCATCGGGCTCATGGCGCGCAGGTCCCGCAGCCGGAAGGACGGGCTGAGGGCGGCGAAGGCCAGCGCGCTCCAGGGCGGGGTGCGGGGCACGTGACGGAAGCTGTCGCGTGCGCCCTCGGCGTGCAGCAGCGGGTAGTCGGGCAGCGGGGCCAGCCGTGCCAGGGCGGGGTCCGTACGCCGCAGCAGGCCCCGGAGGTTGTAGTACTGGCGGAAGAAGGCATGGAACCCGCGGCTCATCGTCACGGTGGTGCCGTCGCGCAGCCGGGTGGGCCAGCCGCCGGCCCGGCCGCCGAGGTAGGGCTCGCGCTCGTACAGGGTGACGGTGACCCCGCGTTCGGCGAGGGCGGTGGCGGCGGCGAGCCCGGCGATGCCGCCGCCGATCACGGCGGCCGTGTGCCGGCGGGTGGCCCGGCGGGAGCCCGGGAGGGCCGGGAGGACGCGGGCGCGCCGGTCGCGGCCGCGGCGGGCGGGCCCGGTCATCGGTGGCCTTCCGCGGTGCGGGCGGCGACGAAGGTGTGGGTGATGCCCGTCTGCCAGCCCGGCAGCGGCAGGGCGCGGACCCGGTGGAAGCCGGCGCGGCGGATCCGGGCCGTGAACTGGTCGGCCCGGTCGAAGCCGACGACGCTCCGCCACAGGTGCCGGTAGAGCGGGCCGTCGCCCAGCAGGGTCGCGGCGGGCTGGACAAGGCCCCGGCAGACCAGGGTCCACACCGCCCGGTCGGCGGGCCGTCCGCTGAGGCTGTACTCGTGCACCCCGAGCCGTCCGCCCGGTCGCAGCACGGCTGCGACGGAGCCGAGGACGGCGTCGGGATCGGTGAGGTTGCGGAAGAGGTAGGCGGCGAACACCGCGTCGAAGGGGCCTCCCACGCCCGCCTCCGCGAGCTGTTCGGCCGGGGCGTGGACCAGGCGGACCCCGTCCGCCCAGGGCTTGGCGGCGGCGCGGGCCAGCATCCCCGCGGAGGCGTCGACGGCCGTGATCTCGGCGGCCGGGAGCACGGAGCGGAGCGCGGCGGTGGAGGCGCCGGTGCCGCAGCCGAGGTCCAGGACGCGCAGCCCTTCGCCGTGGCCGGGCAGGCCGAGGCGGCGTACCGAGCGGCGCAGGTGGGCGTGGTAGCCGGGGTTGGCGGCGACCAGGGCGTCGTAACTGCGGGAGGCGTGGTCGAACGCCGCGGCGAGGTCCTCGTCGCGCAGCAGGGTCATACGGGCTCCAGGAACGGGGTGGTGGACGGGCGGGGTCAGGCGAAGGGGCGGCGGGGCAGCGTGGGCAGTTCGAGCGCCGACCGCAGCATGGGCCCGGCCGGGGCATGCCGTCCGACGGCCAGGTCCTCGAACAGGCTGGTGGGTCCGTCGAGGAAGCGCAGGAGCCGGGCCGCAGGGACGCGGGCGAAGAGCCGGCAGAACAGCTCGGGCCCGTCGACCCGTCCGGTGTCCAGGGCGCGCAGCAGTACGGCGTCCATGGCGCGGGCCCGTGGCGCATGGGCGGCCGGGGGCTCCGGGCGCCGCCCCTGCCGGAGCGCGGCGGCGACGGCGCGGGTCTGGCGCTGGAGTCCGGCGAAGGTGTAGCCCGTCGACGGGCGGGTGGCGCCACCGGCGGCGCCGATGCGGAACACGGAGCTGCCGACACGGCGTGGCAGCGGGGCGTCCGTCATGGGGATCACCCCGGTCTCGGTGGCGAGGACGTCCAGGTCGCCGAGGGCCAGCACCTCGTCCGCGTACTGGCGCAGGGCGCTCGTGTAGCCGCTCGCGGTCAGGGGGCGGGCGGAGAACTCGGTGTATTCCACCAGGGCTTCGTGCGGCCCGACGGGCAGGACGTAGCCGAAGGAGAGGCCGTGGGCGGGCTGCGGGGTCCGGAAGTCCATCAGCTCCGCCGTGGCCGGGTCGAAGGCGGGGCGGGCGGTCCGGACGAACCAGCCGTGGAAGTGCTGGAGGAGGGTGGTGCGGGCGGCCGGGAGACTGCCCAGGGGGCGGGAGTCGAACACCCAGCGGGCCCGGAGGGCGCGCCCGCGGCCGTCGGGGCCGGTCATCCGTACGTGGGCGCCCCCGGGGATCTCCTCGACGGTGTCCACGGTGGCTTCCAGGCGGCGGACGTTGGGGCTGTGCGTGAGGTCGCGGGCGACGAGGGCTTCGAACGCGTCGGAGCGGATCATCTTGTACCGCAGCGGGGCGATGCCGGACACGACGGGCGGGCCGGTGGGCGGCCGTACCCGCAGACGGTCCCAGTGGGCGCGCACGGCGGCGTCGAAGCGGCCGCGGCCGGACTCCCAGAAGCACCAGGTGCGCGGGGCCGGGCGCAGCGGGCCGGGCGGGGCGTCGACGAGGACCACGGACGGGGTGCGGCCCACGGGCCGGTGGCCGTTCAGCCGGTGGGCCAGGGACAGGCCGGCGGCTCCCGCCCCGATGACCGCCACGTCCGCTTCCAGCACGGTCCTGTCCTTCCGGGTGCGCGTGCGTGAGCAAGAGGTTTTCCCGTTGCTACGGGGTTCCCGCTTGCGGGGGTTTCCCGTTCCGGCGCGGAATCGGATGCGCTCCGCTGCCGCGGTCACCTGGTCGGCCGCGTCCGGACGATGGCATTCCCTCGCTTTTCGGTCATTTACTCCGGATCGCATCCGTATCACGGGAAGGGACCGAAGGCACAGGTGGTGAGCGTTCGACACCACGAGGATCCGCCACCACGACGAGAGGAACCGGGATGCGCCGGACCCCGGCGAAGGACCACTCCGCGACCACGTCGCCACCCGTTCCCTATCTGGTGGCCTCGACGGGGTCCGCGCCACGGCACCGGCGCGCCGGCCGCGCGGTGGCGGGGGCGGCGCACGGCGTGGCCGCCCCGGAGGGGACCGCCCTCCCCGGCGTCGCACCCCGGACGGTGGACGCGGACGTACCGGCGGCCGTGGGGGAGATGCTGGAGGCGCTGCTCGCGCCCCGGCTCGCGCGGGCCGGGGCGCTGGACGCCCTCTTCGCCGGTGAACTGGCCGGGCGTGTCGCGCGCTTCACCCGGGACGGCGGCAAACGCACCCGCTCCCAGCTGCTCTGGTGGTCGATGCGCGCCTGCGGCGGGGAGGACACGGCCACGGCGACGGCCGCCCTGCGGATCGGCGCCGCGCTCGAACTGCTCCAGACCTGCGCCCTCGTCCACGACGACGTGATGGACGGATCGGTACTGCGCCGCGGCCGCCCCGCGCTCCACACCGACCTGCGGGACCGCTGCGACGGCCTCGCCTCGCCGGAGGGCGCCGCCCGCTTCGGGGAGGCGGCCGCGGTCCTGGCCGGGGACCTCGCGCTCGTCTGGGCGGACGACGTGGTGGCGGGCACGGAGCTCGACCCGTGGACGGCCGCCGTGGTGCGCGAGGTGTGGGCCGATCTGCGCACCGAGATGGTGGCGGGTCAGTTCCTGGACCTGCGCGGCCAGCTCACCGGGGCCCGCTCCCCGCAGCAGGCCCTGCGCGCCGCGCACCTCAAGAGCGCCCTGTACTCCGTCCAGCGCCCGCTGTCCCTCGGCGCGGCGGTGGCGGGCGCGGACGGCCGCACCCTGCGGGCGCTGAGCTCGGCGGGGCGCTGCGTGGGCATGGCCTTCCAGCTGCGCGACGACCTCGACGACGCCTTCGGCGACCCGCGGCACACGGGCAAGGGCTGCGGGGGCGACGTACGCGAGGGCAAGCCGACCTATCTGGCCGCGTCGGCGGTGGCACGCGCCCGCGCCCTGGGCGACACCAAGGCGCTGGCGGTGCTCGAACGGGCCCTCGGAGACACGGATCTGACGGAGCGCGGCCTGGACGAGGTACGGGAGGTGCTGGTGCGTACGGGTGCCCGCGCGGCGGTGGAGGCGAAGATCGGGCGGCTGGTGGCGCGGGGGCTGCGGCACTTCGACGGCGCGGGCGCGCTGCCCGACGCGCAGGCCGCCCGGCGGCTGCGCGGGCTGCTGGCCGCCCAGGCCACCTCCCGGGCACCCGACCACCCCTCCCCCGCGCCCGCCGCGGCCGGTTCCGGCGCGGCGGGAGGCGGGCGATGACCCGTACCGTGAGCGGGCGCACGGACCATGTGGTGGTGGTCGGGGCGGGGCTGGCCGGGCTGTCGGCGGCCCTGCACCTGCGGGGAGCGGGCCGCCGGGTCACCGTGGTCGAGCGGGACGAGCAGCCCGGCGGGCGCGCGGGGCGTCTGCACCTCGGCGGCTACCGGGTCGACACCGGCCCGACCGTGCTGACGATGCCCGACCTCGCCGACGAAGCCTTCGCGGCGGTCGGCGACAGCCTGGCCCGGCGGGTGGAGCTGATCCCCCTGCACCCGGCCTACCGGGCCGCGTTCGCGGACGGCAGCAGCCTGGACGTGCACACCGGGGGCGAGGCGATGGCCGCGGCGGTCGAAGCCTTCGCCGGACCCCGTGAGGCGGCGGGCTACCTGCGGCTGCGCGCCTGGCTGGAACAGCTCTACCGGGTGCAGATGCGCCGCTTCATCGACGCGAACTTCGACTCCCCCCTCGACCTGCTGACCGGCGATCTCGCCCGGCTGGCGGCGCTCGGCGGCTTCGGGCGCCTCGACCGGCGCATCGGCGGCTTCCTCAAGGACGAGCGGCTGCGGCGGGTGTTCTCCTTCCAGTCCCTGTACGCGGGCGTGCCGCCGGCCCGGGCCCTCGCCGCCTACGCCGTCATCGCCTACATGGACACCGTGGCCGGGGTCTATTTCCCGCGCGGCGGTATGCACGCCCTGCCGCGGGCCATGGCGGACGCCGCCGCCGACGCGGGCGCCGCACTGCGGTTCGGCGAGCCGGTGACCGTACTGGAGCGCTCCGGCGACCGGATCACCGCCGTCGTCACCGCGCGGGACCGGATCGCCTGCGACGCGGTGGTCCTCACCGCGGACCTGCCCGTCAGCTACCGGCTCCTCGGCCGCCGCCCACGCCGGCCGGTCCGGCTGCGGCACTCCCCGTCCGCCGTCGTCCTGCATGTGGGCACGGACCGCACCTGGCCCCAACTCGCCCACCACACCATCTCGTTCGGGGCCGCCTGGCGGACCACCTTCGACGAACTCACCCGGCACGGGCGGCTGATGAGCGATCCGTCGCTGCTCATCACCCGGCCCACCGCCACCGATCCCGCCCTCGCACCGCCCGGCCGCCATCTCCACTACATCCTCGCCCCCTGCCCCAATACCGAGATCGGGCCCGGGGGCGCCGCGTGGGGCGAGCTCGGGCCGCGCTACCGGGGCGAGCTGCTGCGCGTACTGGACCGGCGCGGGCTGCACGGCATCGAGGCGGCCGTCGAGGACGACTGCCTGGTCACCCCCGCCGACTGGCTGGCCCAGGGGCATGCGGCGGGCACCCCCTTCTCGGCGGCCCACACCTTCCTGCAGACCGGCCCCTTCCGGCCGCGCAACCTGGTCCGGGGCACGGAGAACGCCGTACTGGCCGGCTGCGGCACCACCCCCGGCGTCGGCGTCCCCACCGCCCTGGTGTCGGGCAAGCTGGCGGCTGCCCGGATCACCGGCGGCGTCCGGCGCCCCGCCGCCCAGGCCCGGGGGGCGGCCCGATGACCGGACGCGAGCTCGACGCGGCGGGCATCACCGACCCGGTGCTGCGCGCCGCGTACGCCCGCTGCCGCGAGCTCAACGCGGCCCACGGGCGGACGTACTTCCTGGCCACCCGCCTCCTGCCGGCCGGCCGCAGGCCCGCCGTGCACGCGCTGTACGGCTTCGCCCGCTGGGCCGACGACATCGTCGACTCCACGGATCCGGCGGCGGACGACGGCCTGCGCGGCGCCCGGCTCGCGGCCCTGCACCGGCGGCTGGACGAAGGGCTGCGGGAGGGCGGCGGCGCGGAGCCGGTGGTGGTGGCCCTCGCCGACACCGCCCGCCGCTACGGCATCGACCACCGCCACTTCCAGGACTTCATGACCGCGATGCGGTCCGACCTGGAGGTGACGGCGTACCCCCGCTATGCCGATCTGCTCGGCTACATGCACGGCTCGGCGGCGGTGATCGGGCTCCAGATGCTGCCCGTCCTGGGCACGGTCGTACCCCGGGAGGTGGCCGAGCCGCACGCGGCGGCCCTCGGTATCGCCTTCCAGCTCACCAACTTCCTGCGGGACGTCGGCGAGGACCTCGACCGGGGGCGCGTCTACCTGCCGGCCGATCTGCTCGGCGGGCACGGCGTCGACCGGGAGCTGCTGCACTGGTGCCGGGCCACGGGCCGCCAGGACCGCCGGGTGCTGGCCGCCCTGCGGGAGTTCGAGGCGCTGACCCGGCGGGTCTACCGGGAGGCGTGGCCCGGCCTCGCCATGCTCGATCCGGTGTCCCGGCCGTGCATCCGCACCGCCTACGTGCTCTACGGGGGCATCCTCGACGCCGTCGCCCGGGACGGCTACACCGTGCTGCACCGCCGCTCCCTGGTGACGCGCCGCAGGCGGGCGAGGGTCGCCGCGGGGGCGCTGGCCCGGGTGGCGGCGGCCCGGCTGGCCCGCCGGGGGCTCGGCCCGGCCGGCGAAAGCGGCGCTGCGGTGCCGTCCTCGGGCCCCGCCCGAGCCGCTTCCGAGGAGGTCGTATGAGCCCCGAACCGCCCGCACGGCGGGCCAGGCTGCCGCTCTCGCTGCGCCGGCGGCCCGTGCCGTGGGACCGGCAGCGGCCGACCTGGCGGGACGCGAAGCCCGGCCTCATCGCCGCGGCCCTGAAACGGGCGCAGGCCCGGCCCGCCGGGAACTGGTACGTCGTCGGATCCTCCGCCGCCCTCGGCGACAGCCGGCCCCTGGCCCGTACGGTGGGCGACCGCGAGGTGGTGGTCTGGCGCGGCGCCGACGGCCGGCCGCATGCCGGGCCGGGCAGCTGCCCGCACCTCGGGGCGCCCCTCGCGGACAGCCCCGTACGCTGCGGGACGCTGGTGTGCCACTGGCACGGGCTCGGCCTCGACGGCACGCCCTTCGCGGGCTGGGAGCCGTACCCGGCCTTCGACGACGGGGTACTGCTCTGGGTGCGGCTGGACGGGCTCGGCGGGGAGGCGCCGCTGGAGGCACCCGTCGTACCGGAGCGTCCGGCTGCGGGGCGCGGGCTGACGGCCACGTACGAGGGCGTCGGCGTGTGCGAGCCCGAGGACATCGTGGCCAACCGGCTGGACCCCTGGCACGGGGCCTGGCTGCACCCGTACTCGTTTGTCGACCTGACCGTGGTGGGGCGGCCCGCCACGGAGGAGGAGGCGGAGGACCGCTTCGAGGTGGACGTCTCCTTCAAGGTGGCCGGGCGCCTGGTGGTGCCGGTGCGTGCCGTCTTCACCGCGCCGGGGCCGCGTACCGTCGTCATGCGGATCACCTCGGGCGAGGGCGCGGGCTCGGTGGTGGAGACCCACGCGACCCCGCTCGCGCCGGACGACCGGGGCAGGCCGCGGACCGCGGTGACCGAGGCCGTACTGGCCGCCTCCGACCGCCCCGGCTTCGCCTTCGTCCGCCGGGCCGCGCCGCTCCTGCGGCCGGTGATGCGGACGGCGGCGGCCCGGCTGTGGCGGGACGACCTGGCCTACGCCGAGCGGCGGTGGCACCTGCGGGCGACGGGGCGCTTCCCCGGCTGAGGGCCGTCCGTGCTCCTGCGGGCTGCTAGCGGCCGCTACCAGCGCACCGGGAGCCGCGGCCCGTGCCCCTGGATATGGGCGATGGCCAGGACCGCGGTGACCCAGGCGACCACGCCGCTCCATGCCAGGAGCCCGGAACCGGCGAAACCTCCCACGATCAGCATCGTGAGCGCGACCACCAGGAGCACCAGCGTGGCCGCCAGCCGTCTCTGCTTCGCGCCCCGCGCCCCCTGCCATCCGCGCGCTCGCGCGCTCCCCCGGCTCAGCTCGGCGGCCAGCTGATCCCATGCCGCCGCTTCCCGTACCGTCAGCTCACTCCCGGCCACTCGCGTCCCCTCCCCTGACCCGTACATGGGCATCGCAGGGGCGTCTGCCCGGGGACCGTTCCTCCCATGTATCGCTCCTTCCGGACGAAATCGCCGTGAATGAAGCCCGAATGCCGGGGCACAGGCGGTCAGGTCAGCACAGAACGCAGACCTCAAGAAACGTAGATCTCAAGAGGAGTTGTTTTCGTATGACTGAGAACGTGTGGAGCTACAAGCCGACCGCCGGCCGTCTGACCGCCACGGACCTGACCGGCTACAAGGTCGAGGCCACCGACGGCAGCATCGGCAAGGTCGACAAGCACTCCGACGAGGTCGGTGACGCCTACCTGGTGGTCGACACCGGGGTCTGGATCTTCGGCAAGGAGGTCCTGCTCCCCGCGAGCACGGTGATCCGCATCGACCAGGCGGAGGAGAAGGTCTACGTGGACCGCACCAAGGAGCAGATCAAGGACGCGCCCGAGTTCCACCGGGACAAGCACCTCGGTGACACCGGCTACCGGGACGAGCTGGGCACGTACTACGGCACCGGCGCGCCCTTCGGCGGCCGCCCGGCGTGACCCCACGGTCGCTCTGACCGCCCGCCCGGCCGCACGGCCGGCCCTCGCGGTCCTCTTCGGCCCCGGCACCTCTCGCAGGTGCCGGGGCCGATTCATGCCTTTTGTTACCCGGGGAAAGCTCGGGGTAGGCGCGGGTCGTGAGTGATCCCATAGCGCGGCAAGAGCGGCAACAGGTGACCGACGATCTGCTCTCCGGCCTGAGTGTGGACCACCGGCGGCCGGAGCAGCCGGTGCTGCTGGACGCCTCCGGCGCGCCCATCCGCACCTGGCGCGAGAACTATCCGTACGAGCGCAAGATCCGGCGCCGCGAGTACGAGCGGACGAAGCGGGTCCTCCAGATCGAGCTGCTGAAGCTCCAGCACTGGGTGCAGAGCACCGGGGCGCGTCTGGTGGTGATCTGCGAGGGCCGGGACGCGGCGGGCAAGGGCGGCACGATCCAGCGCTTCACGGAACGGCTCAACCCGCGCGGGGCGCGGATCGTGGCCCTGAACAAGCCGACCGACCGGGAGGAGGGGCAGTGGTACTTCCAGCGGTACATCGCGCATCTGCCCGCCGCCGGTGAGATCGTCTTCTTCGACCGGTCCTGGTACAACCGGGCGGGCGTCGAGAAGGTGATGGGCTTCTGCACGCCGGAGCAGTACGACCTGTTCCTGCGGCAGTGTCCCGCCTTCGAGGCGATGCTCGTCGAGGACGGGATCCTGCTGGTGAAGTTCTGGTTCTCGGTCTCGCGGGCGGAGCAGCGCACCCGCTTCGCGATCCGGCAGGTGGACCCGGTGCGCCAGTGGAAGCTCTCCCCCACCGACCTGGCCTCCCTGGACCTGTGGGACGCGTACACGACGGCGAAGGTGGAGATGTTCCGCGCGAGCGACACCGAGCACGCGCCGTGGACGGTGGTGAAGAGCAACGACAAGCGGCGGGGGCGGCTGGAGGCGATGCGCAGTCTGCTGTGGCGCGTCGACTACGACCGCAAGGACGAGGAGGCGGTCGGCCGGCCCGACACCCTCATCGTCGGCGCCGCGGACACCCTGCTCGAATCCGGTGAGGAGCCTTCCCTGCTCTCCCCCACTCCCCTGGCGGGGCCGCCGACCGGACCGGGCCTCCACCCCAACGCGTAGGACGCGGCGCGGGCCCCCGATCCCCCTGGTGGGGTCGGGGGCCCGCGTGTGCCGGGGCCGCTGTCGGTGCCGCCGGTGGTTCAGGGCGCGGAGAGGGCGTCGAGCAGGTCTCCTACCTGGGGTGCCGGCAGGGCGCGCGCGACGTCCGCCTGGGCGACCATGCCCACAAGGATGTGCCCGTCGATGACGGGCAGGCGCCGGACCTGATGGTCCATCATGGTGCGCAGGATGACGTCGGCCTCGTCGTCCGCGCCGATGGTGACGGCCTCGCCCTGGGCGAGCTCGCCCACCTTGCATTCTGCCGGGTCCTTGCCCGCCCCGAGGACCTTCACGACGATGTCGCGGTCGGTCAGCATCCCCTTGAGCTTCTCGTCGGTGCCGCAGATCGGCAGTGCGCCGACCCCCAGCTCCGTCATCTTCTTCGCGGCGTCCAGGACGGTGTCCGTGGCCTTCACGCAGGTCGCGTCCGCCGTCATGATCTCCCGTGCGGTGGTCATCACGGTCTCCTCTCGGAAAGGGGGTCTCCCCGCCCCTGCCCGGCGAATCCGCCGCCATGCCGGACCTCTCCGCGCCGTGGGCCCGATCAAGCCATCCCTTCGGCACCCGGTCGGCCCGGCAGCACATACAGTGTGCGCGTGACCGAGCACGATCCCGAACTCATCGCCGGCCGCTACCAGCTGGTCGAACGCATCGGCCAGGGCGGTATGGGCCGGGTCTGGCGTGGCGTCGACCAGCAGCTCTTCGGGCGCGAGGTCGCCGTCAAGGAGATCCTTTTCCCGCCGGGCATGGAGGACGAGGACCGGGCCGCGCTGCTGCGGCGGTTCACCGGCGAGGCGCGGGCGGCGGTCACTCTCAGCCACCCGGGAATCATCACCATCCATGACGTCGTGGAGCACCGGGGCTCTCCCGTCATCGTCATGGAGCTGATCCGCGGCGAGTCCCTGGCCGCGGCCGTCCGGAGCCGGGGCCGGCTACCCGTACGGCGTGTGGCGCGGATCGGCGCGGCCGTGCTCGACGCGCTGGCGGAGGCGCACGCGGCGCGGATCGTGCACCGCGACATCAAGCCGGACAACGTGCTCCTGGCCAAGGACCGCGTGGTCCTCACCGACTTCGGGATCGCCCATCTCGCCGACGCCACGACGAAGCTGAGCCACAGCGGGATCGTCATCGGTACGCCGCAGTACATGCCGCCGGAGCAGCTGGAGGGCAAGCGCCCGACCGCCGCGAACGACCTGTGGGCGCTCGGCGCGACCCTCTACCACGCCGTCGAGGGGCAGCCGCCGTTCGCGGCGGACGGGCTGCACGCGCTCGCCGTCGCGGTGTTCACCCGCCCGCACCGGCCGGCGGTGCACGCCGGCCCGCTGGCTCCCGTACTGGACGCGCTGCTCACGAAGGATCCGGCGTTGCGGGTGGGCGCTGCGGAGGCGGCGGAGATGCTGGCGGAGGTACTCGACGCCCTCCCGGCGGAATCCGGTACGTCCGGCGGGCCGGGGCGGCGGCGCGAGGCGGAGCCCGCGCCCGGGTCGGGCCCTGCCTGGGATCCCGGGCCCGGGCGGGCGCCCGCGCCGCCCCCGCAGGACCCGCGGACTCCGCACGTACCGGCGCCCGCACCGGATCCGGCGCCGCCGACTCCGACCCCGACGCCGACTTCGACTCCGACCCCGACCCCGACCACCGTGGATCCTGAGCCCGCCGCGCCGACCGTGCCCGCGCCTCCGGCCGAGGCCGAACGGGAGCCCGTGGACGGGACGTCCGCCCGGCGGCGGCCCCTCGCGCGCCGTTCCGTCGTACTCGGCACGGTGCTGGCCACCCTCGCCGCCGGGTCGGTCCTGGCCTGGACCCTCACCGGGGACGGCGGCGGGCGCCACACCGGCGGCCCGGCCGGTGGCGGCGGGGCGGCCGCGCCCTCCGTCACCGTGGTGATCGGCGTGGACGCACCGCTCAGCGGCGGGCTGTCCCCGATGGGCACCGGCATCCGCAACGCCGCCGACCTCGCCGTGCGGACGGCCAACGAGACCCGGCACGTGCCCGGGGTGACCTTCGAGCTCAAGGCGCTGGACGACGCGGCCGACCCCGCCAAGGGCGCGGCCAACGCCGCCCGGTTCGTGTCCGACGCCAAGGTGCTGGGCGTCGTGGGCCCGCTCAACTCCGGCGTGGCCAAGACCCTGGTGGCGCCGCTGAACCGGGCGGGCCTGGCCGTCGTATCGCCCGGCAACACCGACCCCGTGCTGACGCTCGGCCCCCGCTGGGCCTCGGGCAGCACCACCCGCCCGTACTCCACGTACTTCCGTACCCTCGCCACGGACGCGGACCAGGGGCCGTTCGGCGCCCGGTACCTGCACGGCGAGGGCAAGAAGACCAAGGTCTACGTGGTCGACGACGGGAGCGCCCACGGCACGGCCCTGACCTCGGGTTTCTCGGCCGAGTTCGCGAAGCTCGGCGGCACCGTCGTGGGCACCGAGCGGGTCGACCCGGCGGAGCGCGCCTTCGCGGGACTCGCCCTGCGGGCGCGCTCGGCGGGCGCGGACGCCGTCTACTTCGGCGGCTACTTCGACACCGCGGCCCATCTCTCCCAGCAGGTGAAGCAGGCGGGCCTGACCGTGCCGCTGATGGGCGGCGACGGCGTCTTCGACCAGCAGTACCCCACGGCGAACCCGCAGGCCGAGGGCGATCTCGCGAGCATGGTCGGCACACCGGCCGAGGACTCGGCGGCCGGGCGGGACTTCCTCGCGCGGTACGGGAAGGCCGGGTACCCGGAGGCGGCCGGCTGGTACGGCCCGTACGCCTACGACGCCACCTGGAGCATCGTCGAAGCGGTGAAGGCGGTCGCGGCGGCCAACGGCGGCACCCTGCCCGGCAACGCCCGGGCCGAGGTGCCGCGGGCCGTGGCCCGGCTGTCGTTCGACGGGGTCACCGGCCGGGTCGCCTTCGACGGGCACGGCGACACGGTCAACCGCCGGCTGACGGTGTACACGGTGCGCGGCGGCGCGTGGGCGGCGGCCACGGCTCGCTGACCGGGCGCCTGTTCGCCGGCCCCCGGCCGGCCCGCCGACCCGCCGCGCGGCGAACGGGTGACCGTGCGGCGTGGCACGGAAATCGGGCGGGCGTGCGGCCGAGCATGACCCACGGGTCCCGGGCGTTTCAAAAACCCGCGAGCGAGCAGCCGTGCAGGTGACGGGACCCGGACAGAGGAGGCTGATCACATGTCGGACGCAGGTCAGGGCGAGGACGTCGTCGCGGTGATCCTCAAGGATCACCGGACCATGGAGGAGCTGTTCCGCAGGATGCGGAGCGTGGAGGCCGACCGAGCTGCGGCGCTGGCGAAGTTCTCGGCGCTGCTGATCGCCCACGCCGAGGCCGAGGAGCACGAGGTCTACGGCGCGCTCAAGCGCTTCCGGGACATCGAGAACGAAGAGGTGGAGCACGGCGCGGAGGAGCACGCGGAGGGCAACGAGGCCCTGCTCAAGCTGATGGAGGTGGAGGAGGTCGGCTCCGAGGAGTGGGACGAGCGCCTGGAGGAGCTGGTCAAGGCGGTCAACCACCACCTCGACGAGGAGGAGCGGACCATCCTCAACGGCGCGCGGGAGAACGTGCCCGACGAGCGCCGGGCCGAACTGGGCGCCGCGTTCCTGCGGGAGCGCGAGAAGCAGCTCGCGGCGGACTGCGGCAGCATCGAGAACGTCCGCCGGATCGTGCAGAACGCCTGAGCCCGCCCCCGGCACCGCCCCCGCCCTCCGGCCCGTCCCGGTACGCCGCCCACGCGCGGCCCTGAGCCCTCAGGCCGTCCGCGTCGCGGCGGCGGACTCCGGCGACGGCAGCCGCAGCGGTCCCGCCACCGCCGCGCAGAAGTCGGCCAGCCCCGTCGCCAGGGCGGCGCGGGAGGTCTCCGGCATCGCGGCCATCGCCTCGGCCAGTACCTCCTGCCGCCGGGCGCGCAGCCGTTCGAGGTAGGTGCGCCCGGCGGGGGTCAGGCCGAGCAGCACCTCACGGCGGTCGTCGGCCCCCGGGTGCCGTTCGAGGAAGCCGACGGCCTGGAGGCGGTCGCAGAGCCGGGTGACCGACGGCGGGGCCGCCTCCAGCAGCCGGCCGAGCTCGCGCAGGTTGAGCCGGCCGTTGCTCTCCACGAGGAACAGCACGCGGGCCTGCGCGGAGGAGACGGGCGGGGCGCTGGCGGTGTCCCGGCCGCGCTCCCAGACCACCTCCAGCAGCTCGATCAGCTCGCTCATGTGCGTCACCGCCGACACGACGGGCCGCGGGGAGCCGATCGGCCGCTGACTCATGTGACACTCCCTACCGGACGTACGCGCAGCCCTTCCCCGGCGGACCGGCGGCTTCGTAGTCCCCCATCTTGGCAGTTACGAGAGAGACAGGGCGGGGCCGGTGACTGAAGGCGGACGCGGTGAGGGTGTCGGGGGCGGCGGCGGGGATCTGGAGCGGGCACTGCGCCGCTCCGCCCCGCACGCGCTGTTCGAGGAGGTCCGGGGCATCCTGGCCCGCGAACACGGGGCGTCGGGCGCCGAACTGCTGCTGGCGGACTACGCCTCGGCCCGGCTCCAGCCGGTCACCCCGGAGCCTTACACGGCCGGGTCCGTGTCGGCGTACAACAGCACCGAGGGGCGGGCCTTCGGTTCGCAGGAGCCGCATGTGGTCGCCGGGCCGGACGGGACCGCCGTGCATCTGCCGGTGAGCGTGCGCGGGGACCGGCTCGGGGTGCTGACCGTCCGTTATCCGGCGGGTGTGCTGCTCGGCGGGCTGGGCCCGCTGCGGGACGTGGCGGACGCGCTCGCGCACGCGATCGTGGTCGCGGACCGGGACACCGACTTCTTCCTCCAGGCCCGCCGGGCCAAGAGACTCACCCTGGCCGCCGAGATGCAGTGGCAGCTGCTGCCGGGGCGCGCCTGCTCCCGCCCCGAGTACGACCTGGGGGCCCAACTGGAGCCCGCGTACGCCATCTACGGCGACAGCTTCGACTGGTCCGCCTCGGCCGACCACCTGACGCTGACCGTCAACAACGGCATGGGCGAGGGCATCGACGCGGCGCTGCTCACCAGCCTCGCGATCAGCGCCCTGCGCAACGCCCGCCGGGGCGGTCTCGCCCTCGCGGACCAGGCGGCGCTGGCGGACCAGGCCCTCTACGGCCAGTACCAGGGGAATCTGCACCTGGCGATGCTGCTGCTCCGCTTCGACCTCGACTCCGGCGAGGTGGAGGTCATCGACGCCGGCTCGCCCCGGGTGTACCGGCTACGCGCGGGCGCCGTGGAGCCGCTGGCCCTGGAGGCGCAGCTGCCGCTCGGCATGTTCGAGGACACCGTCTACACCTGCCAGAGCTTCCGGGTCCGGCCCGGCGACCGGTTGTTCTTCCTGAGCGACGGGGTCTACGACGTCCTCTCCCCCTCCGGCGAACGGTACGGCCTGCACGCCCTGGAGCGTGCGGTGATGAACACCCGGCTGCTGCCGCCCTCGCAGGTGCCCCGGGCGCTGCTGGAGGAACTGCCGGGCTACCGGGGCGGTGCGGAGGCCGCCGACGACGCGATGGTGGTCTGCCTGGACTGGCACGGCAGGGGGTAGGCGCGCTCTTCGGCGGCGGACGGTGGCACAGTGGTGGCATGCCCCGTCCCTGCCGCTCCCCCGCGTACGAGGATCCGGTCGCGGCCCTGGCCGCCGCGGCGGAACTCCTGGCGGTGCTGCACGCCCGGGGCCAGGACGGTGTGACGCCCGCGGTGTCGCCCTCGCAGTTGCGGGCGCTGCTCGCCGTCGAGGGGGCCGAGGGCGTCAATCTGCGCACGCTGAGCACGGTACTGGGCTCCGGTCCGCCGTCGGTGACGCGGCTGTGCGACCGGCTGGAGGCGATGGGGCTGCTGACCCGCTCCCCGCATCCGTCGAAGCGGCGTGAGGTGGAGGTACGTCTCACACCCCGGGGGCGTGCGCTCCTGGAGGAGCGGCGGGCGATCCACCGGCGCGAGCTGACCGCGGTGCTCGGGCGGATGGCGCCCGAGGCGGTGGAGGCGCTGGTGACGGGCCTGGAGGCGCTCCGGGAGGCGGCGGCGGAGGCGCATCCGGCCGAGGTCGCGGCGGTGGCGGAGGAGACTTCCGTCACGGAAGGCGGGGGGCCGGTTCCGGTTCGGCCGCCGGGGATGACAGACTCATTGAGTTCGTAAAATATTGCCTAACGGCAAATGATCACTCTAGGCTTACCCGACGCAACCACGCGTCCGTCGGGCGTCCGCCGTCCGAGATGAGAAGGGACAGACGCGACGCCATGGTGAGCATCTCCGGGCTCGGGGCCCAGCGCCCGGCCGCCCGCAGCCCGCAGCAGGCGGCGACCCCGCCCCGCGAGGCGTCCCTGGGGATCGCGGACGACTCCCTGGCGCTGTGGAACGGCGTGCCGCCGTACGTCCTGCTCATCGAGGACGACGAGGGCGACGCCGTGCTCGTCGAGGAGCTGGTGGAGGACAGCGGGATCGAGGTCCGGCTCGGCCGCGCCCGCTCCCTGGCCGACGCCCTGCACCTGCTGGAGGCCGAGACCCCCGAGTGCGTGCTGCTCGACCTGCACCTGCCCGACGCCCAGGGCCTGGACGGGCTCCGGAAGGTCCTCGCCGTCTCCGCCGAGGCCGCGGTCGTCGTCCTGACGGGCCTGTCCGAGGAGCGCTCGGGCCTGACCGCCGTCGCTGCCGGAGCCCAGGACTACCTGGTCAAGGGGCGTCTGGAGGCGGACGTCTTCATGCGGGCCATCCGCTACGCCATCCAGCGAAAGCGGACCGAGCTGGCGGCGGCCGCCCTCCAGGCGAGCAAACTGCGCGCCGAGGAGAACGCCCGCCTCGAACGCGGTCTGCTGCCCACCCCGCTGCTGCTCGACGACGCGGCCGAGGCCGTCAGCGTCTGCGCCCGCTACCACCCCGGACGCGCCCAGACCCTGCTCGGCGGTGACTTCTACGACGTGGTGCAGACCCCCGACGGGGCCACGCACGCCGTCGTGGGCGACGTATCGGGCCACGGCCCCAGCGAGGCGGCCCTCGGGGTGTGTCTGCGCGTGGCCTGGCGGTCCTTCGTGATGGCCGGCGCGCGCGGCGCCGAGCTGCTGGGACTGCTGGAGCAGATTCTCGTCGCGGAGCGCTCCGGGCCGGAGATCTTCGCCACGCTCATCTCCCTCACCCGTCCCGCGGGCAGCCGCGAGGTGGCCGTGCAGCGGGCCGGGCATCCCGGGTTCCTGATCCGCTCCGGGGCCGGCGTGGAGCTGCGTACCGTGCCGGGCGGGCCCGCTCTGGGCATCGTGCCCGGCTGGGGGCCGGGCTGGCCGGTCACCGGGGTGCCCGTGGAGTCCGGCGGGGCCCTGATGCTCTTCACCGACGGCCTGATCGAGGGCCGCATCGGACCGGGCTCCGACCGTCTCGACGAGGCGGGCCTCCTGGAGATCGCCCGCAAGCACGCCGAGCTGCCCGCCGAGCTCTTCGTCGACACCCTGATCCAGACGGCGCAGGGCATCGCCGCGGACTGGGGCGGCCTGGCCGACGACGTCGCCGTCCTCCACCTCGAATGGAACTCCCCGTCGTGACCTCCCCCGCACAGCCTCCCCAGCCGTCCCGCCGCCGTTTCCCGCAGCGCCGGACGGCGAGCCTCCAGGGCTGGCTCACCACCGTGCTGGTGGTGCTCGCCCTGATGGTCCTGGGGACGGGCGCGGTCGGCGCCACGCTGCTCGCGCACACCACCACCGCCGGCGACCGGCTCGTCGACGTGATCATGCCCGCCCAGCGGGACGCGCTGCGGCTGGAGACGGCCCTGCTGGACCAGGAGACCGGGGTGCGCGGCTATCTGCTGGCCGAGGAGCCCGCGCTCCTGGAGCCGTACGACCGCGGTGTGGCCAGCGAGACCGCGGCGGCCCAGCGCCTGGCGGCGGTCCTGGTGGACGATCCGGGCGTACGCGAGGACCTGGCGGCGGTGCAGGAGGCCGCCCGGGTCTGGCGCGACGAGTTCGCGACGCCCGCCGTGGCCTCCGTCGAGAACGGCACCACCGCGCCCTCCTTCCAGGCGGGCAAGGACCGCTTCGACGAGGTCCGCCGCAAGATCGCCGCCCAGCAGGCGCACCTGGACCGGGTCCAGGCCGAGGCCCGTACCACCTTCGGTGAGGCGCGCTCGCAGCGCGACCACATCCTGCTCGCGATCGCCGTGGCCTTCCTGCTGGCCGGCCTCGCCCTCGCCGTCCTGCTCCACGTGGGCGTGCTGCGGCCGCTCGCCCTGGTGCGCACCGCCTCGCGGCGGGTCGCGAACGGGGCCTTCGAGGAGGAGATCCCGCTGCGCGGCCCCTCCGACCTGCGGGACCTGGCCCAGGCGGTGGAGGCCATGCGGCACCGGACCGTCGCCGAGCTGAAAGCCTCGCGGCGCAACGCCGAACGGCTCGACCGCACGGCCGCCGAGCTCGACGCGCAGGCGGTGGAGCTGCGCCGCTCCAACGCCGAGCTGGAGCAGTTCGCGTACGTGGCCTCGCACGACCTCCAGGAGCCGCTGCGCAAGGTGGCCTCCTTCTGCCAGCTGCTGGAGAAGCGGTACGGCGACCAGCTCGACGAGCGCGGCGCCCAGTACATCGGCTTTGCCGTAGACGGCGCCAAGCGGATGCAGGTCCTCATCAACGACCTGCTGACCTTCTCCCGCGTGGGCCGCGTCCAGGACGCGCGCGAGACGGTCGCGATGGACGAGCCGCTGGACCGGGCGCTGCGCAATCTGGCCACCGCGGTGGAGGAGAGCGGGGCGGAGATCGTGCGGCCGGAGCGGCTGCCGGAGGCGGTGGGCGATCCGATGCTGCTGGCGATGCTGTGGCAGAACCTGGTGGGCAACGCCGTGAAGTTCCGCTCCCCGGACCGCGCCCCGCGCGTCGAGGTGGCCCTGGCCGACGGGCCGGACGCGGAGCCGGGCTTCCACACCTTCACCGTCACCGACAACGGGATCGGCGTACCGGCCGAGTTCGCCGAGAAGGTCTTCGTGATCTTCCAGCGGCTGCACGGCCGGGAGAGCTACGGCGGCACCGGCATCGGGCTCTCGCTCTGCAAGAAGATCGTCGAGCACGCGGGCGGACGCATCCGGATCGACACCGAGCACCGGGAGGGCACCCGTATCGTCTTCACCCTGCCCGTCGTCACCACGGCCACCGCTCCCGCGGCCGGCCCGGCGGACACCGAGGGCGGCTCCGACGCCGCGCCGCCCGCCTCCGTACCCACCGAAGGAACCCGCCGATGAGCAGCCCCGCAGACCGGCCCCAGGCCACTCCCGCCGTCGTCCTGCTCGTCGAGGACGACGCCGGCGACGAGCTGATGACCCGGGAGGCGTTCGAGGACAACAAGATCGGCAACGTCCTCTACGTGGTCCGCGACGGGCTGGAGGCGCTGGACTTCCTGTATCGCCGTGGCGAACACGCGAACGCCCCGCGCCCGGACCTGATCCTGCTCGACCTGAACCTGCCCAAGTACGACGGGCGGCAGGTCCTGGAGCAGATCAAGACGGACTCGGACCTGAACCACATCCCCGTGGTCGTGCTCACCACCTCGGCCGCCGAGGAGGACATCCTGCGCAGCTACAAGCTGCACGCGAACGCCTATGTGACAAAGCCGGTGGACCTCGACCAGTTCATCCGGGCGATCCAGCAGATCGACGACTTCTTCGTCACCGTGGTGAAGCTGCCGCGCTCGCGGTGAGGCGGACGGCGGCCGCCGCCGAGCCTGGCGCGGGCCGCAAAAGTTCGGGAATGCGAACAGGAATGTGGGGAAGACGGACGTGAGCAGCATGGACACGCAGAACGCCGACGCACGCAGCCACGTCGAGACCCGGTCCGACGGGGACGTGCGGATCGTGGTGATGGCGGGTGAGTTCGACATGGACAACGTGGCCGCCCTGCGGATCGCGATGGACCCGGCGGCGCCCGGTGTCACGCGGTTCGTGCTGGACGTGGCCGGGGTGACCTTCGTCGACTCGACCGCGCTCAGCATCCTGCTGCAGCCCGCCCTGGACCGGCCGGTGGTCCTGGCGGGGACCGTGCCGGTCCGGCTGGCCCGGCTGCTGGAGATCACCGGCGCCGACCTGGCCTTCGCCACCGCGCCCAGCGTGGCCGAGGGCACGGCCATGATCGTGCCGCCTCGACGGGGCTGAACGGCGTTCCCGCGAGGACGGGAGGACGCGAGGAGGTGACGGATGCTGCACCACGCGGGCATGGGCGACAGCACGACGACGCGCACGGGCGCGCCGCGCAGTGCCATGGAGGCGCGTGAGCGGGTACGGGCCCTGCTGGAGTCCTCCGCGACCGCGGGCCCCGGCGACGCCGCCGGGGAGGCGGTCCTCACCGACGCGCTGCTGGTGACCTCGGAGCTGGTCACCAACGCCATCCGGCACGGCGGCGGACTCCTGGACTTCGACGTCTCCCTCTGCGCGGGCGGCACCGGGCTGCTGATAGCCGTCACCGACGCCGTCGCCTCCGGTCCCCCGGACCCCGCGCAGCGCCCCACGGGGGCGCTCACGGGCCAGGGCGGTTTCGGGTGGCCGCTGATACGCCGCCTCACCCGGAGCGTGACGATCACCCCTGCCGGGGCGGGCGGCAAGCGCATAGAGGTCGTGGTGCCGATCGACGGCGCGGCGGGCCGGCCGTAGCCCCTCCGGAGGCCGCTGCCGGCCGTTTGAAACCGGAATTCCGGGCCATACGGGCGTCGAACAGGGCTTCGGCTTCCGCCGCGCCGGGCCCGAGGGCACCCAGCTGATGCCGCCGGCCGCGATCGTGCCGATGCCCGCGATCATCATCGCGGTGGAGCCCGCCG